>NZ_JBFUIQ010000196.1:0-4761 GCF_056401795.1 Peribacillus sp. P4_D6 | reverse complement strand
AAGTGAATGAGCATAAGCTTAAAAAAATCCAGATCATTCCCTTAAGTCCTGAAACGGCAATAGCCATCATTATTACGGATACAGGTCATGTGGAAAATCGAATGATTTCCTTACCGCCTTCTTTTGATATAAATGAAATTGAAAAGATGGTGAATATATTGAATTCCCGTTTGGTCGATGTTCCGCTAGTTGATCTAAAGGATAAGATCTATAAGGAAGTTGCCGTTCTATTGAGCCGCCACATTCATAACTATGGATCAATGGTCTCGGTCCTTGCGGAGACCCTGACGGACACAAAGCCCGAAAAGATATTTTTCGGCGGGAAAACGAATATGCTGAGGCAGCCGGAGTTCCATGATATTGCGAAAGTAAGCACGCTTTTATCGATGATTGAGCAGGAACAGGGATTTTATGAACTAATTACTCAAAATCCATCGGGCATCCACGTCAAGATCGGCCGTGAAAATCAAAACACAGTGCTCGATGACTGCAGTTTGATTACGGCAACCTACTCAATCGGGCAGGAGCAAGTTGGCACATTGGCCATATTGGGTCCAACGAGAATGGAATATTCGAGAGTGATCAGTTTGCTTTCGTTTTTCTCGAAAGATCTAACGGCCCTGATGACAAAACTGTATCAAAAATAGTAGCAAAGGTAATATTGTTAAGGTGGCGGAGGAGTGTATTCCGCGGCCTGGCATATTACTTTAGCATAAATTGTATAACCCTTTTAGGGAGGTGAGATTGTGACAGAAAATAAAAACGAAGAACAAACATTGGAAAATGAAACAATCGAGGAAAGCGCTGCAGAAGCAGTTTTCGCTGAAGGAGAAATTCCAGCAGCGGAAGAAAACGATGGTCCTGTTGAAAAAGATGAACTTCAATTGGCTCAAGAAAAAATTGCCGAACTTGAGGCGAAAATCGAAGAAATGGATAACCGTTATCTTCGTCTGCAGGCCGATTTTGATAATTCAAGACGCCGTGCCAAGCTTGATATGGAGGCGGCTCAAAAATATAGAGTTCAAAGTATTGCTAGTGATTTAGTGGAGGCTCTTGATAATTTTGAAAGAGCAACAAAAATCGAAGCGGAAAATGAACAGACGAAATCCTTGCTATCCGGCATGGAAATGGTCTATAAAGCGATTACTGGTGCATTGGCTAAAGAAGGCATCGAACCGATCAGTTCGGTTGGCGAAGAGTTCGATCCGCGTTTGCATCAAGCGGTCATGCAAGTTCAAGATGAAAACTTCGGTTCGAACATCGTCGTCGAGGAATTCCAAAAAGGATACCTTCTTAAAGACCGTGTGATTCGACCTGCAATGGTAAAAGTGAACGAATAGGATTTTTACATATAAATAATTGGGAGGTAGTGAAACTATGAGCAAGATTATTGGTATTGACTTAGGTACAACAAACTCTTGTGTATCTGTACTTGAAGGCGGGGAACCAAAAGTAATCCCGAATCCGGAAGGAAACCGTACAACACCATCCGTAGTGGCATTCAAAAATGGAGAAAGGCAAGTTGGGGAAGTGGCAAAACGCCAAGCGATTACAAACCCTAACACGATCATTTCCATTAAACGCCATATGGGTACCAACCATAAAGAAGTAATTGAAGGAAAAGAATACTCACCTCAAGAAGTTTCTGCAATCATCCTTCAATACTTGAAATCATACGCTGAAGAGTATCTTGGCGAAAAAGTCACTAAAGCGGTTATCACTGTACCTGCTTACTTCAATGATGCAGAACGTCAAGCAACCAAGGATGCTGGTCAAATTGCCGGCCTTGAAGTGGAACGTATCATCAACGAACCGACAGCTGCAGCACTTGCATACGGTTTGGATAAAACGGAAGAAGATCAAACGATCCTTGTATTCGACCTTGGCGGCGGTACATTTGACGTATCGATCATGGAACTTGGAGACGGCGTTTTCGAAGTTAAGTCCACAGCAGGCGACAACCGTCTAGGTGGGGATGATTTCGACCAAGTCATCATCGATTACCTGGTTGAAGCATTCAAGAAAGAAAACGGAATCGACCTTTCAAAAGATAAAATGGCGGTTCAACGTTTGAAAGATGCAGCTGAAAAAGCGAAGAAAGATCTTTCCGGCGTAACGTCAACTCAAATTTCTTTACCGTTCATCACTGCTGGAGAAGCTGGCCCGCTTCACTTGGATGTAACGATGACTAGAGCTAAATTCGATGAGCTTTCCACAGGTCTTGTGGAACGTACGATGGGACCTACTCGTCAAGCATTGAAAGATGCCGGTCTTTCAGCATCTGAAATCGACAAAGTAATCCTTGTTGGTGGATCTACACGTATTCCTGCTGTCGTTGAAGCGATCAAAAAGGAAATCGGTCAAGAACCAAGCAAAGGTGTAAACCCTGATGAAGTGGTGGCTATGGGTGCTGCAATTCAAGGTGGCGTATTGACAGGTGATGTTAAAGACGTTGTCCTTCTTGATGTAACTCCACTTTCACTTGGAATTGAAACGATGGGCGGAGTATTCACGAAACTGATCGACCGTAATACTACGATTCCGACAAGTAAATCACAAGTATTCTCGACAGCGGCTGATAATCAAACGGCAGTTGATATCCATGTCCTTCAAGGTGAGCGTCCAATGTCAGCGGATAACAAAACTCTTGGTCGTTTCCAATTGAGTGACATTCCACCGGCACCGCGTGGAGTTCCGCAAGTTGAAGTGACATTCGATATCGATAAAAACGGTATCGTGAACGTTCGTGCGAAAGATCTTGGCACGAACAAAGAACAAGCAATCACCATCAAATCATCTTCAGGCCTTTCTGATGAAGAGATCGAACGCATGGTACGTGAAGCGGAAGAAAATGCCGATAGCGATAAACAACGTAAAGAAGAAGTTGAACTTCGTAACGAAGCAGATCAATTAGTTTTCCAAACGGAAAAAACGCTTAAAGATCTAGAAGGTAAAGTGGACGAAGCGGAAGTGACAAAAGCGAATGAAGCGAAGGATGAACTGAAAGCTGCAATCGAGAAAAATGAGCTTGAAGAAATCCGCGTGAAAAAAGATGCACTTAACGAAATCGTTCAAGCTTTGACAATGAAGCTTTATGAAGAAGCGGCAAAAGCTCAGCAAGCTGGCGAAGCGGGTGCTGGCGAGTCTGCTCAAGACGATAATGTCGTTGATGCTGAATACACTGAAGTAAACGAAGAAGAGAAAAAATAAAAAGTGCCCCAATCGGGACACTGATATACCGGGCAGTATTCTGCCCCATTGTAAAAAAGTCAAAGTCAGGTTATCTTGACTTTGGCTTTTTTTACAATGAATGGAAACATTGTTGCAATCACTGATGGGGAATCGTGGGATTTTAGAGAAAAATGTGTGCAAATTGGGGCTGGCAATGCCATTTGCAAAAATGTGTTAAAACCGTTTGTACTTTTCTAGTTGATTATTATCTTCGTTCAGTGATAATATTACCTTTATGTGAATCGAATCGGGAGTGGATTTTAGATATGAGTAAACGCGATTATTATGAGGTGTTAGGCCTTTCGAAAAGTGCTTCGAAGGATGAAATCAAAAAAGCGTATCGAAAGCTCTCCAAACAATATCACCCTGATATTAATAAAGCGGACGATGCTGCGGATAAATTCAAGGAAATCAAGGAAGCTTACGAAGTATTGAGTGACGAACAGAAAAAAGCCCATTATGACCAATTCGGACATACAGATCCCAATCAAGGCTTTGGCGGTCAGGACTTTGGCGGTTTCGGCGGTTTTGAAGATATTTTCAGTAGCTTCTTTGGTGGCGGCGGACGCAGGAGAGATCCTAATGCACCGCGTCAAGGAGCGGATTTACAGTATACGATGACGCTTTCGTTTGAAGAGGCTGCATTCGGAAAAGATACTGAGATCGAAATTCCGCGTGAAGAGGATTGCGGTACATGTAAAGGATCCGGTGCCAAACCAGGTACAAAGGTGGAAAACTGTTCACATTGTCATGGAACCGGTCAATTGAATGTTGAACAAAACACAGCTTTCGGAAGGATTGTGAACCGGAGAGCATGTCACCATTGTCAAGGAACAGGAAAAATCATTCCTAATAAATGTTCAACATGCGGCGGCGACGGAAAAGTCCAAAAACGTAAAAAAATCCAAGTCAAGGTGCCAGCAGGAATTGATGATGGCCAGCAGTTGCGCGTAACAGGCCAAGGCGAGCCTGGAATCAATGGCGGCCCCGCAGGAGACCTGTATGTAGTCTTCCATGTGCGCAGCCATGAATTCTTTGAACGGGATGGCGATGATATTTATTGTGAAATGCCGGTTACTTTTGCCCAGGCAGCATTAGGCGATGAAATAGAAGTTCCGACGCTGCATGGAAAAGTGAAGCTGAAGATTCCAGCAGGTACACAAACTAGCACTCGTTTCCGTTTAAAGGGCAAAGGAGTTCCGAATGTCAGAGGATATGGCCAAGGAGATCAGCATGTGGTCGTATTGGTGGTCACGCCTAAGAAATTAACGGAAAAACAAAAGGAATTGCTTCGTGAGTTMAGTGATATCAGCGGACAAGGTGTAGATGAACAAGATGATGGCTTTTTCTCAAAAGTGAAGCGTGCTTTCAAAGATAGGTGAATAAAAGTAAAAAGAACAAATTGGGAGTTGGTAGATTATGAAGTGGTCTGAATTTGCAATCCAAACAACGAATGAAGCGGTTGAACCTGTTTCGAATATTCTTCATGAGGCAGGTGCGAGCGGTGTTGTCATTGAGGATCCTCTAGAA
>NZ_JBFUIQ010000195.1:0-4832 GCF_056401795.1 Peribacillus sp. P4_D6 | reverse complement strand
TTCTGTATACGAAACGGCACGCAATAACGATTTGGCTCCATATTTGTGGCGGATTCGATCAACCGTGTAACTCAATTCCCGCTTCTTCCAGCGCGAAGCATCAAATAGAGTCAGCTGCATTTCATTATCATCCACAATATTCGAGAGTCTGACCTCTATGCTTCGAACCGTTTTTTGCTTATAGTTCTCATGGAAAAGCTCCAGGCAAACTTTATATAACTCCATCGTGATGTTGGTCGGTTCGTTAATCGAACGCGAACGATGGAAACCTCCGCCAAACTCATCCTTGCTGTAACCAATGCCTAGGCTCACCGTTCTTCCTGCCTTACGATGGGTGCGTGCCCTTCTTCCAACTTCTTCGCAAATTTCCAGCATGACCTGCTTTACCTCATGCTCATCCTTATAATCCCGCAGCAGGATTTGACTTTTGCCGAAGCTGACCTGCCCTTCGATGATCGCTGCCCCCATATCGGATAAATCTATTCCCCAGGCATGGTGGTAAAGCTGATTGCCCATAATTCCAAACTTCGCTTCAAGTAATTCAAGATCATAATTGGCAAGCTGCCCAACCGTAAATATACCCATTCCATGAAGGGTTTTTTCTACGCGCCTGCCGATCCCCCACATTTCACGAAGCGGGGAAATCGGCCAAAGTTTGCTTGGCACATCCTCATACTTCCATTCCGCAATCCCTTTATGTTTGGCTTCCAAATCAAGGCAAAGTTTTGCCATGAGCATATTCGGTCCAATTCCAATGGCACAGGGGAGCTGTAATTCCCGTTCAATTTCATCTTTTATCTTTTCAGCTATCATGCGGGCATCTCCCCATAAAGAAGCAGCACCATCGACTTTCACAAAACTTTCGTCCACACTATATACGTGAATCGCTTCTTTTGGCACATAACGGTTGAACAAGCGGGTGATTTCCGTCGAAACCCTTAAATAAGTCGCCATTTTAGGTTCAACGACGACAATCCTCGGGTCATTCGGGATCTCAAACATCCGTGAACCTGTCTTGATGCCAAATTCCTTCTTCATCTTTGGAGAAGCCGCGAGCACAATGCTCCCTGTCCTCTCCAAATCACCAACCACCGCCAAATAACAATCAAGCGGGTCCAGACCAAGCATGACCGCTGAACAGCTTGCATAAAAACTTTTCATATCGATACACATAATTGATTGTTTCGGCATCGTCCCATAATCCATCATTTCTTCACCCTAACAAGAATATACGTTCGCTTTATTATATTCATAACTTTAACCGAATATACGTTCTTATTCAATGGAAGTTTTCATACAAATTTCTACTTTTTATTGTAATTTCCTTAAAAAATATAATGGATACTAAAAATGGATAAAATACCAAATTTAAACTTAGTATCCAGATTGTTTTTTTGAAAAAGATTAATTGGTAGCTTGAATAATTTTAAGTAGGTCCATATGCTCGATTTTTTAAAATCCCTCCACCCTTTTCAACAGACTTTCGTCTACTCGGAAGCCAGTCTTAATGCTCATTTTTTGTAATGAAACTGTAACCAAAATTATGTCTATTTGTCATAATGGTATTGTAGGATAATATTGTTAAGAAATAATAGAGAGATAGATAGAGAGGAAATGAAAATTATGAAGAAATGGATCGCTTCAGCTGCTGTTGCATCTGCTATGATGCTAACCCCACTGCAAGCCTTTGCCAATATTGGAGACCAAACCCTCAGACCCGGAATGACACATAGTGATGTCAAACAACTACAACAACTATTAAAAACCAAAGGTTATTTCACATATTCAGGTTCACTGACTACATATTACGGCACCTATTCTGTATCAGCAGTAAAAAAATTCCAAAAAGCCAAAGGGTTGACTGCCGACGGAATTGCCGGCCGAGGCACATTTAATGCGCTTGGTGTTTATAAAGTCAATAATACTAGCTTGATCAGCTATGCAAAAACCTTAATAGGCAAACCCTACAAATGGGGCGGAACAACACCAACTGGATTTGACTGCTCAGGCTTCGTCTATTACGTATTCCAGAAATCTCAAGGAATTACCTTACCGCGTACAACATCCTTGCTCTATTCCAATACGGGTTTAAAAGTATCTTCACCAGCTAAAGGTGATCTTGTATTCTTTGATACTTCTTCTGGAAGAACAGGAGTATCCCATGTTGGGATCTATATCGGAAATGGCCAATTCATTAGTGCTACGTCTTCTAAAGGAATAACCATCACGGATATGGATAATTCTTATTGGAAACCAAAATATTTAGGTGCGAAAACTTTATAAAATCCAGGACAAACAACCGGACAGAATTCAAAGTGATTCAGTCCGGTTGTTTTATTTTATATATAATATTTCATCCGTTACATCCTCAACTGTCACAATGAATGAAGAATCCAAGTTGGAACGATTCATCATTTCGATATTATAAACATGCTCTGAGGGTAAATGTACGACTTCGAGAACCATGAATCGCTGACTTTCCGCTTTGCTGACATGATCGAGAGCAGCAATGACCGCCCTTTGTTCGGCTAAGCTGTTTTCATCCGTCAAAACCAGAATCAATTCAGCTTCCGCTTTCCCAGGAAATGATTTCTTCACCCCGCCCCGGTGCCATGGTTTCACTTTCATCCCGATTTCCAGTTCGGAATAATCAAGGTCATTACCATGTTGATCTTGAATATATGTATCATTGGTCACCTTATAGTACGTCCCTTTAATCAAAATCCTCTTATCGTCAAGATCCGTAATGAAACCTTCTTCCCCTTTATCAATGGATTCATCCATCTTCCAATCGGGGGATTGACAGCTGCCCAGTATAAAGGCGACAAATAAATATATATAAAGGTTTACAATCATCTTCATGAAAATCCCTCCTAATAGAAATAGACGGATTCCCATTGAAATAGTTACCCATTCAAATGATAACTTCGCTTAATTCAAAAGGGGAATGTCATCGAMATTCCCCTTTACCTATTATTGGACCATTTTTCGTCTGGTATCGAAAGACTAGCCTACTTTTTGAAAAATGCTTTTTTTCCTAATGTTTCGGTGATCTTCGGAAACATGTTATACCATTTCCCAGCTAAATTCATCCAGCCAGGGAGATTGATTTCCCTCTTGTTGGTCAGCATCGCAGCTACGATTTTAGCAGCGACATCTCCAGGCTTAAGCATGAATTTTTCAACGTTCTTTAAGTATGTACCTGATTCATCCGCAATGTTAAAGAAATTCGTTTCTATAGGGCCAGGATTGACTGTGGTCACAAAAACATGATCTTCCATCAGTTCGAGCCGAAGTGCGTTTGAATAGCCAAGAACTGCGAACTTGGTAGAAGAGTACAATGTTGATTTAGGAGTGGCGATTTTACCGGCCTGTGAAGCGATATTGATGATATGCCCCGATTTTCTCTGCTTCATATACGGCAGAACCAGCTTTGTGCAGGCCATTAAGCCAATGACGTTGACAGCAAACATTGCTTTCGTTTCATTTAATTCCGTATCCTGCGCTTCTTTAAACGTGCCGAAACCAGCATTGTTGACCAACACATCCACTTCACCTATTTGCTCATGGATATCATTAAAAACATTTGTCACCTGATCAGTGTCTGCAACATCAAGCTTATAGGCATATGCATCAATCCCATATTGGGTGATCAGTTCATTCTTTAGCAACAGTAATTTATCCATGCTTCTGGCCAAGAGGACGAGACGGCCTCCCTGTTTTGCACTTTGAATGGCAACTTCCTTGCCAATCCCTCCGGAAGCACCGGTAATAACAATAACTTTACCTTGTAACTTATTCAAAAAAAGCGGCCTCCTTCGAACATTAAGCGATTGAATACAGAATGACCCCTGATTGGATTTCTGTTTGGACTTCACCCAAGTCTTCTAAATAGTCCAGCTGACCGACCGTTTCCGAAAGTGTGAGGCCCACTTCCTGAAGGTATACTTTCGGAAACAACTGCTGACACACTTCAAAGACAGATAAAGGCTTATCTTGAAGCATGCTTTTCACTTGCATGGCACGGTTATGCTGCCGATCGAATCTATATTGAATCAAGTCTGCAACTGCATCTCCTGCCACTTCAGATCCATGTCCTGAGTAAACAGTGGATATGGGGAAATCCAATAATTTTTGAAGTGATGCATTATATTGCAGTAACGGACGAGGCCTCATGCCTCCAGGGAGTAAAGGTGGTTCCATTAATGGGTTAGGTGAAATCTTGGCAAGCAAGTGATCGCCAGCGATCATGACCCCGTCACTTTCCCGATAAAAAGATAAATGGCTTTGCGCATGCCCCGGAGTCTCAATCACTTTCCAGCCTGGAAGACCAGGGAGCTCATCCCCCTCAGCTAAATATCCATGCAGCTTCCGTTCACTAAGGAAACGGATTTCGTCGCGGTTATGGGTCAGTTTATTTTTCAGCTCTTCTGCCACTCCGAACTTTGAGGCATAATCAAGGAAAAAACGATTATGGGTTTCAAGGAACTCATCACTGATAGTCAGCCAGCGCTGATTATTTTTGTGTCCATAAACCGGGATATCCTTTTCAAAGAAATCGAGTGCACCAGCATGATCGGGATGATGATGGGTTAAAATGATTTGTTCGATATCAGTCAGTTTCAGACCTAAATCCCCAAGACCGTTAGTCAAGGCTTCCTTTGAACGTTTGGTTTTCACACCAGTATCGATTAATGTTAAAGCATCCCCTTTAACGACATAAACATTCACATCACCCACTGCAAACGGCGTKGGCAAAGCAATTTTCGCAATATCTCCATTCCAATTCGCCATAATCTTTTCCACCTTAGAAAATTATATTTATATAAATC
>NZ_JBFUIQ010000194.1:0-4943 GCF_056401795.1 Peribacillus sp. P4_D6 | reverse complement strand
GAACGAATTATACGAATATGCCGTATGAATCTTCACCGCCAGTGGATGTCCTGAATGAAGAAAGGGATGCGTCCCTTCAAAACCTGGATGAGATTAAAGAACCGGATAAAGGAGTGACCAATCAGCCGAATCAAACGACCAATGGCCGGAAAGTGGTCGAGATATACCATAGCCATAACCGGGAGTCATATCTTCCATATTTAAAAGGGGTGACAGACCCCGATCTAGCCTACCATTCTAAAATCAATATTACGAAACTCGGGGAACGGATGGTTGAAGATTTGGCTGATAAGGGGATCGGCTCCTCACTCGATAAAACGGATATCATGGGAAATCTGAATAATAAAGGATTGAATTATGCCAAATCGTATCAAGAATCACGAAAATCGGTCCAGACGGCATTGGCCAATAACAAAGATTTAGAATACCTGATTGATATCCACCGCGATTCAAAGCGGAAGAAACATACGACAATTACAATCAGAGGTAAAGAGTATGCCAAGATCGCCTTCGTGATCGGGGGGAATAACCCGAACTATGAAAAAAATGCCGCGCTTGCCAATAAGCTTCATAAAGCATTGGAGAAAAAATACCCAGGTATTTCCCGAGGGGTTATGAAACAGGGCGGATCTAGCCATAATGGTATATATAATCAGGATTTATCAGGCAATGCCATGCTTATTGAAGTTGGCGGTGTTGATAATACTTTCGAGGAAATGTACTTGACCGTTGATGCCTTTACCGAGGTTTTCAGTGAATTTTACTGGGATGCCAAAGCAGTGGATAACCCGACCGGGGATTCGGAAGCGAGGTAATTTGAAAGGAGTTCTCTTATCATGGTTCGATTTTGGTTGAAATGTACAGGAATTGTGCTCGTATTATTTTTAGGTGTTCTAATCGGGATGCAGCAAGCGAACGACGGGATGAAAAAAATGAAGGGGTATGAAGATCCCTCTTTGAATAGTGCATTCATCATTAACCAATCGGACCAAGGGGAGATGGAAGCGGATATCCTTGGCGAAAAAGTGACGAGTCATGATTTGGAGACGAAAAAAGACAAGCTTGAAGAAATGAAAGCTTTCAACTTTTTCTCATCGATCGGCAAAACGCTTGGAGAAACCATATCAGGTGCCTTTCAAGCCCTTATTGATATGATTTAGGTAGGAAATAAGTTGATTTTGCCCTGCAAAAGGCTGCATCCGAATCCGGGATGCAGCCTTTTTTTATGCTTTGTCCTGCAATGATGCTTCTTTTGTAACTATTCTGTTGAATCTTGCATTTTCTATTGATATAATAAAAAATAGTGTATTGTGTCGACTAGTGGGAGTGAACGTCATGAATAGAGAAGAAAAATTAAAAAGACAATCAAAAATTCGTAACTTTTCCATCATCGCTCATATCGATCATGGTAAATCTACATTGGCGGATCGTATCATTGAAAAAACGAACGCCATGACTCAGCGTGAAATGAAGAGTCAGCTGTTGGATTCCATGGATTTAGAGCGTGAGCGTGGAATTACGATTAAATTGAATGCGATTCAATTGAAATATAACGCGAAAGATGGAGAAGAATACATCTTCCATCTTATTGATACACCGGGACATGTCGATTTTACGTATGAAGTGTCACGAAGCCTTGCAGCTTGTGAAGGCGCTGTCCTTGTTGTCGATGCGGCACAGGGAATTGAGGCCCAAACGCTTGCAAATGTGTATTTAGCTTTGGACAACAACCTTGAAATCATTCCGGTCATCAATAAAATTGATTTGCCGAGTGCAGATCCGGAACGGGTGCGCGGAGAAATCGAGGAAGTGATCGGATTGGATGCTTCCGATGCAGTTTTGGCTTCGGCTAAAGCCGGAATCGGAATCGAGGAGATTTTGGAGCAGGTCGTTGAATTGGTTCCAGCTCCGCAAGGTGATCCGGATGCTCCTTTCAAGGCGCTTATTTTCGATTCACTGTTTGATGCGTACCGCGGTGTAGTTGCCTATATCCGTGTTGTTGAGGGTTCCATTAAAGTGGGCGACAAAATCAAAATGATGTCCACTGGCAAGGAATTCGATGTTACCGAATTGGGTGTTTTCAACCCTAAAACACAGCTTTTGGATGAACTGAACGTCGGTGATGTAGGTTTCCTTACGGCATCCATTAAAAACGTTGGTGATACGACTGTCGGTGATACGATCACGAGTGCCGTGAATAGTGCGACAGAACCATTGCCGGGTTACAGGAAGATGAATCCGATGGTATATTGCGGTTTATACCCAATTGACGCATCGAAATTCAATGATTTACGGGATGCATTGGAGAAATTGGAATTGAACGATTCAGCGCTTCAGTTCGAAGCGGAATCATCGCAAGCATTGGGCTTCGGTTTCCGTTGCGGATTCCTTGGACTCCTTCATATGGAAATCATCCAGGAACGGATTGAACGTGAATTCAAAATCGATCTGATCACCACTGCACCGAGTGTTATTTATGATGTGGTGCAAACGGACGGAACGGTCCTGAAAGTGGATAACCCGTCCAATATGCCTGATGCCCAAAAGATCGAACGTGTCGAGGAGCCATATGTCAAAGCAACGATGATGGCACCGACGGAGTTTGTCGGGGCGATCATGGAAATCTGTCAAAATAAACGCGGTAACTTCATTGATATGGCATATATCGATGAGACTCGTGTGAGCATTCATTATGAAATTCCATTATCGGAAATCGTGTATGATTTCTTCGATCAATTGAAATCCAATACAAGAGGCTATGCTTCATTCGATTATGAGCTGATCGGCTACAAACCGTCCAAGCTTGTGAAGATGGATATTTTACTGAATGCTGAAACTGTCGATGCTTTAAGTTTCATCGTTCATAAGGACTTTGCTTATGAACGCGGTAAAGTCATTGTTGAAAAATTGAAGAAATTGATTCCAAGGCAACAATTCGAAGTGCCGATCCAAGCGGCGATCGGGCAAAAAATCATCGCCCGTTCTTCGATTAGTGCAATGCGCAAAAACGTATTGGCTAAATGTTACGGCGGCGATATTTCCCGTAAACGTAAGTTGCTCGAAAAACAGAAAGAAGGTAAAAAGCGGATGAAACAAGTAGGTTCCGTTGAAGTTCCGCAAGAAGCTTTCATGGCTGTTTTGAAAATGGATGATACGACACCCAAAAAATAAATAAAATAAGCGATAGTTAGAAAAAAGAGGGTAGAGGAGATCTAGCCTCTTTTTCTATCGACTCATTCGATTAAAAGGTTGTGAACACAATGATCAAAAGCGCCTACCTCCATATACCATTTTGTGAACATATTTGTCACTATTGTGATTTCAATAAAGTATTTTTGCAGGGACAGCCGGTCGACGAATATTTACAGATGATGAAAAGGGAAATGGTGATGCAGCTTTCCAAATACCCGACTGCAGGTTTGGATACGGTTTTCGTCGGTGGAGGGACACCGACCTCACTGGATGAAAAGCAGCTTGCATTCTTATGTGAAGCAATCAATGAAACCCTGCCCTTTGATCCCAAGAAGGCTGAATATACCTTTGAAGCCAATCCCGGGGATCTTTCAAGGGAAAAACTCAAGATACTTTATGATTCGGGGGTCAATAGACTTAGCTTTGGAGTGCAAAGCTTCAATGATGAATTATTAAAACGAATTGGCCGGACTCACCGGGCTTCAGAAGTATATGAAACGATCCATTTGGCTCAAGAAGTTGGCTTTACGAATATAAGCATCGACTTGATTTATGGATTGCCGGGCCAAACGATGGAAGATTTCAAGGATACGCTGGATAAAGCGATCGCGCTTCAATTGCCGCACTACTCAAGCTACTCATTGATCGTTGAGCCGAAGACGGTTTTTTATAATCAGATGCGAAGAGGTAAATTAAACCTGCCGCCGCAGGAGCTCGAGGCTTCGATGTATGAGAGGCTGATGGAAGAGATGGAGAAGCATGGTCTGCATCAATATGAAATCAGTAATTTTGCCCGGGCAGGGTTTGAAAGCAGGCACAACCTGACATATTGGGATAATGTGGAGTATTATGGGATTGGTGCTGGTGCACATGGCTATACTGGAGGTAAAAGGGTGGCCAATCATGGGCCTGTGAAGAAATATATCACTCCATTGCTTTCGAACGATCTGCCTGTGTTGGAAGAACATCCAGTACCGCTTCATGAACGGATGGAAGAGGAGATGTTTTTGGGTCTCCGGAAAACGCAAGGGGTTTCATTGGAAATCTTCAAGAATAAATTTTTTGTAGAAATGACGGAGATTTTCAGGAAACCGCTCGAAGAAGGATCGGCAAAGGGTTTGCTTAAGGTGGAAGGCGGGTTCGTGCGCTTGACTGAGCGGGGCAAACTGCTTGGAAATGAAGTGTTCCAAACATTTTTAGGCGTTATTGATTCCGACTGAAGGAAATCCATGTTATTTTAACGATGAATTAGCGGTTTTCATTGTTGACATCATAAGCTGCATTTGATAATTTATTAGTATATTAGCACTCGATGAGACAGAGTGCTAACAGAGGTGATCATACATGCTAACTGATCGTCAATTATTGATTCTACAAGTGATAATCGAGGATTTCATCCATTCTGCCCAGCCAGTCGGGTCACGAAGCTTGTCGAAGAAAGATGAAATCACGTTCAGCTCTGCCACAATTCGCAACGAAATGTCTGACCTTGAAGAAATGGGGTTTTTAGAAAAAACCCATACTTCTTCCGGTAGGATCCCTTCTGAAAAAGGGTATAGATATTATGTGGATCATTTACTTTCTCCTCAAGCTCCGAAAAAGAATGAAGTGAAGATTTTAAAATCCGTTTTTGTTGAACGAATTTATGAATTGGAAAAGATCGTTCAGAAGTCAGCGAAAATACTTTCGGAACTGACGAATTATACGGCGATTGTACTCGGACCAAAAGTGAATGAGCATAAGCTTAAAAA
>NZ_JBFUIQ010000193.1:0-4946 GCF_056401795.1 Peribacillus sp. P4_D6 | reverse complement strand
GATGAAGCCTATATTAAACCTTGTAATACTATAGAAGAACTTAAAAAGGAAATAAGAAGTTATATGACGTACTATAACAATTTCAGATATCAATGGAACTTAAAGAAGATGACTCCTGTTCAATACAGAAATCACCTTCTCCAAGTGGCATAACCTTTTTTAAAAATGTCCTTTACATAGGGTACAGTTTAATTACTGGTTGACCTTTTTTTAATCTTGTAGCTGCGGTCACTTGAATGATTATTTGGGAGGGGAATACTGACATTTTGACGAAATAGATGGAATATCATATTACGAAAATAGGAAGGAGGAATGGGAATGTCTGATAACAAAGTGACGAATAACATCACAACGAGTATAGGAGGATTGATTGTCATAGGAGACATTAGATACCATGATGATAAAAATTTATTGTTTGGTCCAGCACTTATACATGCGTATGAATTAGAATCAAAACATAGTATATATCCTAGATTTATCTTAGATACAAAAATTATTGACTTAATAAAAGGAGATATCAAATGGATGGATTTAAGTATAGATGTAGATGGTCATTACTATGTGGATCCATTTAAGTGGCTGGTAAAATTAGAAGGCGAGAAAACAGCTTTAGCACCTATTAAACAAAAGATTGAAACTGCGATAAATAATTTAAGCGTAAATCCAAACCTAGGGTATTAAGTAAGTACCATTGGTTTCTAAATAAAATTATTGATAGAGAGCAAGTGAATTTTATAAGATCGCACTTAGATAGTCACTGTGAACCGTATCATAAGTAAGTGAGGTTTTATAATTGATTAAAGAAAAAACAGATTATAAGTCGCGCCTTTTGATTAAAATACAACCTAAGCTAAAAGGTGTTTGCTGCTTTATGGAAATTCTAAAATTTACTATGATAAAGAAAATCAATGAAAAGCCTCAAAGAAAATGTAAAATAAATGATATAAAGTGGACGAAATAGATCAGCCTTCATTACATCCAAACATTATCATTTGTTTGAAAGACTTCTAGTTGAAATCTAATTTTGTCTATGAAAAATTCTGCATTTTTATTTTGCAATACACAAATGTAGCTTATAAATCAAATTTTTTATATATTGATGAGAATGGGAGGGAGAACATGAATGGAAGGAAAGATATTTTAAATGCTTGGATTACGATAGAGCAACTATCCGAAGGTTCTATTAATAAAAAAGACAAATCGCTAAAGTCTTTACATACAGTGGAGGAGGACTGGAATAAGTTTTTTTCAGACTTTTTAACTAAAAAAAAAGGACAACAAAATGTATCAGATAAGTTCTTTAAGAAGTCGGGCTTAGTATTATATTTTGATATTTTCAATTTTCAAGAGGTTGTTGATATATTGAGGGAGAAATACAAGATTGCTAAAGCCTACGAAGAAGTTAGTAACTCTGACAAATTCACCTTCTCTTTATATTTTGATAACCAGTTAAATTTTATAGCAGATAAATTGTTCTTTACGATGAGCGGTTATATCCGCCAACATGGTGATTTACCGAAAGATTTTTTAAAAGTTGAAAACTCATTTAGAGAAGATTTGAACAGGAAATTTGATGAGGATTTTAATACCTCAATTTCTGAACTATTACAAAAGTATAATGTTTCCACAGAAAATTTCCGCTATGCATTTGTGGAAAACTTGGATAATGGAGATGTAAATCTACATTCGTTCTTTATTGAAGATCTGAATAAAGCAAAGACAATCACTAATAAAAATTTGAATCGATATTTTAATGGCTTTTCTGGATATAGGCAAAATCTAGATGGCAAAAAAGAATCAATTCATTTTAACTCACATATTTTCGAGACAATGATTTTACAACCTAAATTTTATCCGTTGGGACGGTTCCCAAGTAATCCTGATTTTGCGCTTTCATTCATGCAACAGGTTGCGGTAAATCTAGCTTTAAATGATGAAAATGATATTCGAAGTGTCAATGGGCCGCCAGGAACAGGGAAAACAACACTGTTAAAAGATATTTTTGCTGATTTAGTAGTACAACAGGCAGCGGAAATTTCACAGCTTTCTGATAAAAATATTCAAGGTAGTCTAGTTTATTGGCAAAGTGCTAAACTTGGTGTTTTACCGCATTCCATTTCAGATAAGAATATTATTGTAGCAAGTTCAAACAATGGGGCAGTCCAAAACATTGTTAAGGAGTTACCAAAGAAAGAAAAGATTGCTGACGATTTTCAAAAGCAACTAGAGGAAGCGAATTATTTTAAAGATGTTTCTAATTCTAAATTAAC
This sequence comes from Peribacillus sp. P4_D6, assembly GCF_056401795.1. Lineage (NCBI taxonomy): Bacteria > Bacillati > Bacillota > Bacilli > Caryophanales > Bacillaceae > Peribacillus > Peribacillus sp. P4_D6. The sequence continues at coordinate 2,676 of NZ_JBFUIQ010000193.1, read as the reverse complement.
CGGTGAAGGTTTCGGAAAGAATCGCGAGATTAAAAGTGAGCTTTTAAATGAGGAAAATTGGGGTACATTCTCGTTGGAAGGTGGATCGTCAACAAACATTAACAAGTTACTTTTAAACATTGAAGTAATTGAAAAAGATTTAGAAGAAAATTATCAAGCGACTACAGGTGTAAGTGTATATCAAGAATTCTCACGTCTCTATGATGAATTAAAAATTGAAAGAGAAAAAATTCAAGAATATAGCAAGAAAATGTATTCTCTTCAAAAATTAAAAACCAAGCATAAGGAGCAAGTCATTGCTTTTGAACAAGAAGAAAAGAAGAAACGAACAAATTTGATTTCACTGGAAGAAGAAGCGAAGCGTGAACTTGAAAGACTGAGACAAGAAAGCGTAAATCTCCAAAAAGATTTATCGAATGCTTCCATTGAAATCAAAAATTTAACTAATTTACAAGCTCAAGCTGAAAGGAATTATGATGTAGTTACTTCACAAAAGCCAAGTTTTTTATGGTTTCAGAAAATATTTAATAAACCAAAAGTTGAGCAGTATTTCAAAAATCTCAATAATACGAATGATCATTTAAATCATCTTTCTCAACAAAAGACTAAATTGTTGAATGACCGCATGCAACTCGAAAATGGGTTAAAGGAAAATGCTACAAAAAGTGAGTATGCTCAGAAACAAATTCAGGACACAAAAGCTGACTTCAATCGATGGATGACTACTCAACAAAATGATTTTAAAAAATTGGAACAAGGAATTGCGTTATTGGAAAAACTCAAACATCAAAGTGGCATAAAGGAACTAGATTTTTCACTATCATATGATGAAGTTCAAAAGTCTAATCCATGGTTTACCAAGCAGTTCCGTATTTTACAATCAGAGTTATTCATTTCAGCCTTAAAAGTTAGAAAGCAATTCCTGTATGAAAACAGAAAGAGTTTGAAAGCTGCAAGGATTATTTGGAATAAACAGTCTGAATACATTGGAAAAGAGAATGGACATCAGTTAATTTCAGAATCATGGCAATGGTTGAATTTCACTATCCCTGTTGTCAGCACTACTTTTGCTAGTTTTGGTAGAATGTTTAAAAATCTTAATGAAAATTCAATAGGTAATCTATTCATAGATGAGGCTGGTCRAGCACTACCACAAGCTAGTGTTGGCGCAATTTTTAGAAGTAAAAAGGTTATGGTCGTTGGGGATCCATCACAAATAAAACCAGTAATGACGTTAGATTCAAATGTTCTGACCTTGATTGGAAGATATTACAAAGTTGATGAAAAATTTGTCTCTGCTGATGCGTCTACTCAAACAATTGTGGATGCCACAAGTCAGTATGGTTTCCAAAAAAATGAGGATGAATGGATTGGTATACCACTTTGGGTACACAGACGTTCGAACTATCCGATGTTTACGATTTCAAATGAAATCTCGTATGATGGGCTGATGGTACAAGGTAAATCAGAAGATGAGTCACAAGGAAAATCACAATGGTATGATTCAACCGGAAAAGCAAATGACAAATTTGTTAAAGAACAAGCTGACTTACTGAAAAGTCTGATTGATAAACGTTTACAGGAAGATCCAGATTTAGCGGAAGAAATCTATGTTATATCCCCATTTAGAAATGTGGCTTATAAACTTGCACGAGTTTTAGATAAAATTAACTTTACGAAACGAGAAAATGGGAAAATAACAAATATTGGAACTGTCCATACTTTTCAAGGGAAAGAAGCAAAAATTGTCTATTTTGTTCTTGGAGCGGACTCTAATAGCAGTGGGGCAGCAAGATGGGCTGTTTCTGTTCCAAATATGATGAATGTTGCAGCTACACGAGCTAAAGAAGAATTTTATGTTATTGGCGATAAGAAATTGTATGCCTCACTTGGAAGTGAAGTGGCAAATAAAACGATTTCGATTATTAACGACTATAATAGGTAATCAAATGAAAATATAATGTATTGAATTTGCAAATTAACACTGGAGTAGAATTAAATTTTATCTTAAACATTAGAAAAGGTAGTTGTTTCCGAATTAAATTCTGCATACCTAGCATCTTCTTATGGTGAGTTTAATAGAGAAATGACAAGGTTACTTGAAACTGATAATCTTAACGCTGAAGAGTAACTGCGACGTTACAGTTACTCTTTTTGTATGAAAACACATTAGAGAAATAGCAATACTAAAATAAACCCTTCATATTCTCATTTTTTGAAGGGCGTAAATGTACTATGTCGTTATATTAACTGATTATGCAGTTTGTTGTTYAGATGGAGCGATCGAATAGCCTTTCTTTTTTAGATTTTCGATCATTTTTAATTCCTTGTTATTTTGTTTTTCTTCAAGGTAATTTGAGCCTAGTTCATGATAAGGTTCTCCTGTTTTTAAGATGTTGTAAGCTATCGTTACTAGTAAACGGGCAGAAGCGATTCGTCCCTTCATTTTTCCCTGTCGTTTGGTAATTCTTTTTCGATGAGAAGCAATTCGATTATTTTGCCTTGATGTCGCTAATACACATTCTACGGCCATCGTTTTTAAAGCTTTATTTCCTTGTGTGGTTTTACTCGTTTTTTTTTACCAGCACTTTCGTAATTTCCAGGACTCACACCAGCCCAAGAGGCAAGATGTTTAGCTGACTTAAATACGGACATATCAACACCCATCTCTCCGCA
>NZ_JBFUIQ010000192.1:0-4952 GCF_056401795.1 Peribacillus sp. P4_D6 | reverse complement strand
GTCTGAAAGGGTGCCGCCATGTAACTGATATAGGTCAATATAATCAGTCCTCAATCGCTTTAAGCTATCTTTTACTGCCGTTTTAATATGAGCGCCGGATGGATCCCAGCTCCAGGAATCTTTATTTTCATTCCAGCGGTTTCCGACCTTGGTGGCTATGTATACCTTATCGCGGACCGATTTTAAATTCTTTCCGACGATTTCTTCATTCATACCGAAATCATATAAATCGGCCGTATCAAAATAATTGATTCCTTCATTTAAAGCGGCCTGTATGATTTCGGATGCCTGATTTTCAACAGTCCCCAGTGACATGCATCCAAGCCCGATTTCAGAAACTAGCAAGTCAGAATTTCCTAGTCTGCGTTTTTTCATGTTATCCACTCCCTTTACATTCATTGTAAAGGAGAAATCCATTTCACTCAAAGAATTCACTTGATCCGTTTTAAAGGAGTGGGTGGCACCTGATCGTGAATGTCGGCAATCCAATCATTGACATAAACATATTGATTTTGTAATTGCTTTAGTTTTTGAATAATTTCCCAGCTCTTTCCGGATAAAGTAACGCTTTTTTCCAATACGTAAACTTTCATTAAATCGCCCTCCATCTCTATTATGGTAAAATGTATGAGGAATCATGCTGCAATTAGAACAGAGGAGTGGTCACGATGAAAAAATTTGAAGAAAAAACGCTGTCTTCGGAAAAAATCTTCACAGGAAAAGTAATCAGCCTGCAAGTGGATGATGTAGAGCTTCCTGATGGGAAAACGGGTAAACGTGAAATAATCAAGCATCCGGGAGCCGTTGCCGTCATAGCTCTCACGTCAGAAAATAAAATCATCATGGTTGAACAGTACCGTAAAGCGCTGGAAAGAAGCTTGGTGGAAATCCCTGCAGGGAAGCTTGAAAAAGGCGAAGAACCGGTTCTGTCGGCTAAACGGGAGCTGGAAGAGGAAACAGGTTATGAATGTGAAAAAATGGAGCACATCATATCCTTCTATACATCCCCAGGTTTCGCCGATGAATTGGTCCACCTGTATGTGGCCCACAATTTGAAAAAGAAAGAAAATGCGGCACCGCTGGATGAAGATGAATTTGTCGAAATGCTGGAACTCACGCTGGAGGAAGCTCAAACTTATATGGATGAAGGGAAGATCCAGGATGCTAAAACGGCATATGCAGTTCAGTATCTGCAGTTGAAAAAGGCGATGACATCATAAATGAAAGAGTTTTACGCTGACCTGCATATCCATATAGGCAGAACGAGAAGCGGAAGGGCCGTGAAAATAACAGGTGCTAAAACGTTAACCTTCAGCAATGTGCTGCAAGTGGCAAGTGAAAGGAAGGGCCTTGATCTAATCGGGATAATCGATTGTCATTCTCCTGAAATTATCGAAGAGATCGAAGCGGGGATTCTTGATGGCGAAATCACGGAAAAGACTGAAGGCGGACTTCAATACAAGAATACAACCATCATTCCGGGCTCGGAGATTGAAATTTATGATCAAAATTGTAATGGACCGATCCATGTCCTCGCCTATTTTCCCACTTTAAAAGCGATGAAGGAATTCTCCTCATGGATGAGCGGATATGTTAAAAATATCACCTTGAGCTCCCAAAGGATTTATTGTGATGGAAGAACGCTGCAAAAAATCGTGAAGTCACTGGGCGGCCTGTTTATCCCGGCACATGTTTTCACCCCATTTAAAAGCTTATATGGAAAAGGGGTGCGATCCAGTCTGACTGAAGTATTCGATCCGGAGCTAATTGATGCCATCGAGCTTGGTTTAAGTTCAGATACAGAAATGGTCAAGGATATCGAGGAGTTGGACACCTATGTATTCGTAACAAATTCCGATGCGCATTCGCTTGGGAAAATCGCTCGTGAATATCAAAAAGTCCTGCTTGAAGAACCAAGTTTCAATGAGCTGGCAAAAGCCCTTAAAGAAACAGGGAATCGCAAGGTGACCGTTAATTATGGATTGAACCCCTTATTGGGAAAGTATCATCAAACCGTATGTTCAGGGTGTTTACATCAGGTATTGAGGGATAGTGAACAATGTCCTGAGTGTGGTAATAAATCCATTATTAAAGGGGTATCGGCCAGGATTGAAGAACTCTCCGTTTCCGGGATGGACAGAAGAGACGGAAAGGAAAGGCCGCCGTATATCCATCAAGTGCCACTCGACTTCATCCCGGGACTCGGACCTAAATCCATGGAAAAACTGCTGGTGGCATTTGGAACAGAGATGAATATCCTTCATGAAGTTACGCTTGAACAGCTAATGGAAATCGTTCCTGAAAAATTGGCGGTCTACATCGATTCTGCCAGAAAAGGGACGCTTTCTTTTGAAGTGGGGGGCGGAGGAAAGTACGGAAAGGTCAAAAAGGAATTAACCTGAAAAAAGTCCTGACAGATGAGATCTGTCAGGACTTTTTTAATTTGTTGTTTTTGCATAAATGGAGGTGTCCCGCACTTCCATGCCGTCTGCACTAAGGCAGTCATTACGCAAAATTCCTTCAAGGGTGAACCCCAGCTTCTCGGGAATCCGTTTGCTGGCAATATTATTAGGGTCACAGCGGATTTCGACCCGTTTTGCACCGTAATGGTAAAAGGCGAATTTAGTTAACTTTTCCACTGTCTCCGTTATGTAGCCCAGTTTACTGAATCTCGTATCAATCCAATAGCCAATTTCGAATTTAGGAATATCCCAGTTGATTCGGTGCAGACCAGTGGAGCCGATGAATTGATCGTCTTCTTTCCTATAAATATGGAGTCTGATATCCTCTTTTAAAATAAAGTCCGCAAAGGCCTTAAGGACGTTCTGTTCAGAAGTTTCCAAAGAAACATCTTGATGGGCAAACGGCAGCCACTGTTTCAATTCAGGTTTAGAATGGACAATGGCTTCGTAAAGGTCCAGGCCATCGCCAGGCTGACAAGGTCTTAGATATAATCGAGGGGTTTCAATTCTTTCGGGAAAATCCATTAATATAGCTTTCATATCCTGCCTCCATCTCATTAATGTGGAAAATTATAACATAAATTAGGTTCAATGTGTTCGGCTGAAGGGGAAAGTTTTCTTAGCATAAATGAAAGAGTGAAAACATAGATTCTAGTAAGCGGAGTTGGGAGGATGAAAGATGAAAAAAAAATCTGTCGTACAAAATGCCGTAATGAAACATATTAACGAACATTCCTCATTATATGTCTTTATCACTGTGCTTTTTTTGATGGGTGTCATTTTTGGGGCAATATTGGTGAATAGTTTGAGCTTTACCCAAAAGGAAGACTTGTTCTATTATTTATCGCAATTTTTCGGACAAGTATCCAAAGGTGAATTTGCATCTTCGCATGATATGTTCAGCCAAAGTATTATGCATAATATAAAATATATCGGGGTCATCTGGATTCTCGGAATATCGGTCATCGGTTTGCCTGTCATCCTGGTTTTGTTATTTATAAAAGGGATGGTCGTTGGATTCACGGTCGGCTTTTTAGTCAATCAAATGGGATGGAGCGGGTTCTTATTATCGTTTGTCGCTATTCTGCCCCAAAATATATTCATCGTCCCGATATTCATCGTAATAACCGTCCTTGCCGTTTCACTATCCATGAAAATGATCAGCCGGATTTTCCTTAAGCAGATTCGGGAGCCGCTGAAGCCGATAATTTCACGGTATATTTTCTCATTGGTTTTGTCAGGGTTATTCTTGATTACGGCTGCTGCATTTGAAGCGTACCTATCCCCTTCTTTAATGAAAAATGTCGTAAGTTTATTGGGTCATTGATGGAAATATACCGTTCCCGCAAATTTTTTTATCATTAACAAGAAATCTATTTTGACAGTTTTCCCTCTTTTGATATAATGGATAAGATAGCGGCGCGGGAGGGAATATTAGGTATGGAAATAGAAAACAGAATTGATAGGATAAAAAAGCAGTTACACTCGTCCAGCTACAAATTAACGCCTCAGCGAGAAGCGACCGTCCGCGTTTTACTTGAGCATGAAGAGGATCATTTAAGCGCAGAAGACGTTTACCTCCTTGTCAAAGAAAAGTCGCCGGAAATTGGATTGGCAACAGTTTACCGTACGCTAGAGTTGCTGACTGAATTGAAAATAGTAGATAAAATTAACTTTGGAGACGGGGTTTCCCGTTATGATTTAAGACAAGAAGGAGCTGCGCATTTCCATCATCATCTTGTTTGTGTGGAATGTGGTGCGGTAGATGAAATCCAGGAAGACCTACTTGAAGACGTAGAAGACATTGTGGAACGCGACTGGAACTTCAAGATAAAAGACCATAGATTAACCTTTCATGGCATTTGTCATCGATGTCATGACAAAGAAGAAAATTAAGGTGAATGAAGTCGGACCTTTTCCATTTAATGGAGAAGGTTTTCTGCATTTTAATAGCTGGTTTTCTCAAGTAAGAGCTGTTTTTGTTTTCTCCTTTCCGAAATACGTATAAAACTTGTCCTGTTGGGCATAGATTGATACAAAGGGTCGAATGGGAGGGGAAAGGATGAAAACTTCATTATCGCTTATTTTGCACACGGCTAAAGTGATGATTCTCTTTGTTAGCTTCACTGTTCTTTTTTATATAGGAATGGTATGGTTAAATCAGGAATATCAAAGTTATCATCGTTATGATGAACCGAAAGGCATGGCTGTAAAAGTATCGAAGGCTGTTGATACGGGTGATGATGCATGGCTTGAACGCCTAATGTTGTTTTATTTAAACGGGGAGTAATGAATATGGAGAATCAAATTAGKGATTTCATTCATTTTTTAACCATTGAAAAAGGGCTTGCCAAGAATAMGCTCGTCTCGTATGAGCGTGACTTAAGATCATATTGGAGCTTTCTGAAAGATGTTGAAACCATTGAAGATTGGAATGATTCGCGGCGGGTGAACATCCTGCATTTTCTCGTGCAGTTAAAGGATCAAGGG
>NZ_JBFUIQ010000191.1:0-5174 GCF_056401795.1 Peribacillus sp. P4_D6 | reverse complement strand
TGACAGGTTTATGTACAATTTGCTGAAATACATCATAGTATATGGCTTCCAGGGAAGCATTTTGCAAGTTGTATGATTTCATATGCCTGCGAATCTGTGCAAGTACGCTTGTAAGGCGGATACGAACGATTTCCGGGTCGKGGTATGGTCGTTCGAAAGTAAGGAATTCACGCTCAATCCAGTTCCTGATGGCCTTCGCATCCCGTCGCTCGAGCATTTCTATCCATAGTCTTTGTTCAAGAGGAGTGAGGAATGGGTCCATCTCTTGAGGCGAAGTCTGTTGACTTTCGGCTAAGATGATATCATATCCATCAAAAAAGATTTGTCTCGTAAATTCACGAGTTTGCTGATACATCCTTTTTAAAGACTCATCTGATGTTGCCRCCTTTATTATGATGGCAAGGGGCTTATCCATTCTTTCTTTCCAATGGGCAAGGAAGGCCTGATACTCTTCCTTATATATCTCCATTTCCTTTGTTTCCTGGACACATAAAATAAAATCCGATAAAGCGAAGATTTGATTCTTCCCAGTAAAAGAATATCGTTGCAGTTCATCATAAACTAATGGAAGGGTCTTGTTATCAGGTGTTAAGAAAGCGACCATGGTTATACGGCTTTCATGCTTCCGGTCTGTCAAGAAGAAATCTGGATACCCAATATCCAGAGCATTCTCATCATCCATGGTGTTTGACGAGATATGACCTGGACCATTTCTCAATTGAAAACGTAATTGTTGGATATGTTTTACCAAATCCGCCGAAGAAAAAGGACGGAATAAAACATCTTCAGCACGAAAGCGTAAAGCTCGATAAGCCGTTTGAAAGATTCGCTCAGATGAAATCCCTAACCATCGAATTCCCCTCCGCTTTAACGAAACACCCATCGCCTCACTTTCATCCGTCCAAATATCCATATCCAAAATAACGAATTCAGGTTGCTGATTGCGTATGCCCTTTTCAAATTCTTCAATCGTTTTCCATAAGATCAGTCTAACTCCCGTTAGGTGGGACTCCACGATCCAACGAATTCCTTGAGCCTCAATCTCATCTTTTGCCACCAAATGAATTTCCACATCATCACCTCATTTCTGCTGTTATTCMCCTAATGAATAATATGAAGTCAGCACATGAATAGAAAAGGGATCCCTGATCTTTTCGAAAGCACTTTCATCTCATCTCCATTCTAATCCCGCCGAAAACTACAAACAAGTCTTATTAAGCAGAACCTGCGATTTAGATTAAACTTTGACATGCTCAACTGGTATTCCCACCCCATATATATGTGCTTAAATAAAAAAAGAAACATCATGGAAACGCTGTGATTTCCAATGATGTTTCTTTTTTAATCACTTTTAATCTTCAATACATTTAGAACCTTTATAATCGATTAATATTGACTTCAACTTCTTTACCTATGTTTTCATCTGAAGCACTTGTCAATTTTAATGATAATAGCGTAATGACTCCCATCACAAGTAATCCAGATAAAATAAACATTCCTTGAGTAAAGGCAACAGTTCCGAGAATCATCGGTCCTACAAAACCGCCTAAAGCCGCAAATGAATTGACTATGGCTATTCCAACTGGGGCAGTGGACTCAGTGAAGAAAAATGTCATATAGGCAAAGAAACATCCGCTGAACCCGTATAACCCGAAAGATGTAATCGTTAACATAAGCACCATCATAAAAACACTATTTGAAAAGCCGCATCCGATAAATCCGACAACCGCTATCATGAGGCAAACGAGCAAATGTGTTTTATGTTCATTGGTCCGATCTGAATTCCAGCCTACAAACATGACCGCAGGTATACCGACTATCGATGGAATCATCGCTAACCAGCCTATTTCTAAATTAGTTGTTGCGTTTACCGATAAAGATTTTATGATGGTTGGCATCCAGAATGACAATCCATAGATGGATGTGTATCCTGCAAAATAAAAAAGGGCCAACTTCCAGATTTTTGAATCTTTCAGCATATCAAGCTTCGTGACTTTATTTATTTTCGAGCTAACTTTTCTTTCCGCACTCAATTCGCCTTCTAACCAATCACTTTCTTCCCTTGATAACCATTTAGCGTTAGACGGTCTATTAGTTAAATAGAAAACAACAACAATTCCTATAATAATGGCCGGAATGCCTTCAAGAATGAACATCCATCTCCACCCTGCCATACCGAACCAGGAAATATTGTCAAGAATCCATGTCGACACAGGCGCACCAATCAATCCGCCAATCGGTAGGGCCAAAAGCAAAACCGCTGTTGCCCGCCCTCTTTCGCGGGCCCTGAACCAATAAGTTAAATACAAAATTATACCAGGGAAAAAACCAGCTTCGGCAACACCTAATAAAAAACGGAGAATATATAAATGCATCGTTGTTTGGGCAAATCCTGTTAATATTACCACAAGCCCCCACGAAATCATTATACGGGCAATCCATATCCGAGCTCCCACTTTATGCATGATCATGTTGCTAGGAACTTCAAAAAAGAAATAGCCGATGAAGAAAATACCAGAAAGCAATCCAAAAACTTCAGCGGATAAGGCTAATTCTGCATTCATTTGTAAAGCGGCATAGCCTAAATTGACCCTGTCCAAGTAAGCGATGATATACAAAAGCAGGATAAATGGAAGAATGCGTTTCATCGTCTTACTGATCGTTCGTTTCTCTATTTCACCACTGGAATGATTCAAGATTATTTCCTCCCTTTTCATGCTACTATTTCCCAAAAAAGTTTACCATACAACTCTTTTCCAGCTTCCCGACACTCTAGTTCATTCCTAGCTCTCAATTTATCCTGAAAACCACCACCCTCCATTTACATATACTGAATCCAACAATATTAAAAAATACAATCCATATACTTAGGGCTAAAGAGGAATAAGCCTTTCTGCAAGACAGTAACCGATTGTATAGAAATCCTTGAAAAACCTCCTATTTAAACTGAATTAACCTTCCCCATACTTGCCCCTAAATCCTTGTAAGCGCTTTCCAAATGCGCGAAAACCATTTAAGATAGCGTTGTGATTAATCATGATCTACGTTAGATTAAATAGACCAGCAATCATTTAACTAGACTGTAGTCCGATATTAAACTATATAGGAATATTCTGTCAATTATCATTTGGAGGTTTTTTATGATTGAACCCAGAAAGAAACAACTTAGGGGAGAAAAGACTCGTGAAAAAATTTTACAAATATCTTTAAAGCTATTTAGCGAAAAAGGTTACGAGAAAGTTACCGTTGACGAAATCGTGAAAAAAAGCGGCACATCAAAAGGGTCATTTTACCAACACTTTTCAGCGAAATCGGACATTTTTTTAGTGAGATTCATAGAAGTCGATGATTACTATCGCGAAGTCTTCCGTTCGTTCCCCGTCGATATGGACGCTACCGAGAAATTGCTTATTTTCATTCGCAAATTGATGCGTTTTCTGGAAGTAGAAATGGGCAAAGATTTAATGAAAGTGATTTACAGTTCCGCTTTAGATTCGAAAGAACATACTTACTTTTTAAATTCAAACCGCTCACTCTTTAAAATCATTCGTTCATTAATTGAAGAGGCGAAAGAACAAAACGACATTGGCACTGACCAATCAGTTAACGAAATTTCACAACTTATCATCCAAAGCCTGATGGGAATCATCTATCATTGGGGATTAAACAACTCAGAACAAAGCTTGGAATCACTATCCATACCGCTAACCAAAACAATCATTAATGGGCTGAAAACTAAGAACTAATACATAAATCAAAAGATTCATTTCTAAATATCTGACATTTAATTCAATATTAACCCCAATCTTACTGAATGGTCAGGGAAAATCCATTAATATATAAGGTTCATACATTTTTATTTCAATTAAGTGTCAAAACAAAGTAAACGAGGAGTAGAATGCCAAATATCATGAAACGATTTTTATTTATCACTCTATATGCACTATTATTTGGATTATCGCTGCAGGCTTTTAATTTTAAGCTTGACCACCCTATTGCCAAAGATATAAGCCGTCTGATGCCAGTTAAAATGAAAGTGATTAAGGCAGAAGATAGTGAAGAAGAAATCAAAAAGGTCGTTTTGGATGCCGAAAAAAACGATGATCCCATATCCATTGCCGGAATGCAGCATAGCCAAGGAGGGCAGACATTATATCCAAACGGGATTCTGCTCGATATGAAGAACTATGATAAAATACTTGATTTGGATGAAAAAGAAAAACGCATTACGGTCCAAAGCGGTGCAACCTGGGCTGCTCTTCAGGAATACATCAACCCATATGGACTTTCACTGAAGGTCAGTCAATCTCAAAACATTTTTACCATTGGCGGTTCTTTGAGCGTTAATGTCCATGGTCGCGATATCCGTCATCATGCCTTGATAGAAACTGTGGAATCTTTTAGGTTGCTTAACGCAAAAGGACAAATCCTTACAGTGAGCCGCGAAGAAAATTCTGAGCTCTTCCATTCGGTTATTGGCGGGTATGGTTTGTTTGGAGTAATACTCGATGTAACACTCCACCTTACCGATGACGAACTTTATAAAATTAAAACCAAATCACTTCATTATGATGAATATACTTCGTACTTTAAAAGAAAAGTTCTTCAAAACGATGATGTTAAAATGCATCTTGCAAGAATATCTGTGGCTCCTGGCTCCTATTTGGATGAAATGTATGTAACGGATTATTATAGAGCAAATGACCAAACACAGCTATCTAACTACAATACTCTCAAACGGGAAACGATCATTGCCGTGCCTAAATTCTTTCTTGGTCTCTCACGTTATAATGACTGGGGTAAAGAAAGGTTTTGGGAAACTCAAAAAACCTACACGGCCAATATTGATGGTAACTTGGTTTCGAGGAATAATGTGATGCGGTCGGACTCAGCCTTTATGGATTACAGCAACCCCACCAAAACTGAAGTGCTGCAAGAATACTTCGTTCCGATTGATCGATATGCTGATTATATCGATGATTTAAGAAAAACCTTATCTGATGAAAAAGATTTTAACTTATTAAATATTACAATTCGTTATGTGGAGCATAATGATGAATCACTCATGTCCTATGCCAAGGATGATATGTTCGCTCTTGTAATGCTCATCAATCAAGGGACAGATAACGAAAGTAAGGCAAATACGGGAAGGGTCATCCGAAACATGATAGATG
>NZ_JBFUIQ010000190.1:0-5322 GCF_056401795.1 Peribacillus sp. P4_D6 | reverse complement strand
GCCTATATACATCCCTGTCCACTAACTGATTTTCTTCAACGATGATCTGGCCTTGAAGGATCCTGATCGGCTCCACGCTTTCAACCGCTTTCCTTCGCTGTTCCTCGGTTTTGTCCTTATCGAAAAATACATTCTGAATGATTGCCGTACGCGCAAGGGAAGTGGAGGCTTTTTTCATATCGCCACTAATGCTCATATAACCCAATTCCTCTACAACCTTTTTCTTGGCATTTTCGACGTCACTTGCAGCGATTCGGGAGCTCATCACATTATTCACTGCCGTAATGGTCGAATCCTTCGCTATTTTCAACTCATCTTCATCCGCCTGCACTAATGCTAGGAAAACGGATTCCTCGATATTTTTATTCACTTCATCAGTCAATTTTTCTTTTAATATCGAAACTTTTTGAGCATCCGTCTTTACGGTMTCTTTTTTATCCTCATCTTCTTTATGATCTTCATCGGGGTCCGTTTCTTTATTCACCTCAATCGCTGAATCGAAAATGGATGAAATCAGATCGACTTTATTTTTGGCATATTCTTTTTTTAAAGAATAAACATCCGCCACCTGTTTTGAAATCTCTTCTTTTTCCTGTTCCGTCTTATAGGTATCTTCCACAGTCTTGGTTGATCGGATCGTTTGTTCCGCAGGCTTAAAAAGCTCTACCTGAACCCTTTCCGGCTTCACATTGGAGAACATTAAACCATACGCAAACAAACCAAGTATGATGAACAAAAGCACTTGAAAAAAACGATGGACCAACAGCCCTTTTATTTGAGTGAAAAATTTCTGGATACGATTCAAGGAAGGTCCTCCTAAAAAAATGATGTTTATTATTCTAGATATGTAAAATCATAACAGTTTTCATATGAATTTTCACCTTCGTATTGATAAATGTAAAGGTTCTGTCATTTCATATCCACTTTTCCACCATAAAGTTCGTCATTTAGACACATCACGAAAAATCCGCCGATTGAAATGGCGGATTTTTTCTTATGACTTCGCCTGCTCGTAAGCAGTAATGATTTTAGCGACAAGCGGATGCCTTACTACATCACTTTGTTCAAAATAAACAAAGGAAAGGCCTTTAACACTCTTCAATATCTCTTCTACCCGGACAAGACCTGACTTCATGCCTTTTGGAAGGTCAATCTGGGTCCGGTCCCCCGTAATGACCATTTTCGATCCGAAACCAAGCCTGGTCAAGAACATCTTCATTTGGGCTTCCGTCGTATTCTGGGCTTCATCCAATATGACAAAGGCATCTTCAAGCGTACGACCCCTCATATAAGCCAGGGGAGCTATTTCGATTGTTCCGCGCTCTATCATCCTTTGCGTCTGTTCCATCCCCAGGAGGTCATGGAGAGCGTCATACAGCGGTCTTAGATAAGGATCTACCTTTTCCTTCAGATCACCAGGCAGGAAACCTAGGCTCTCCCCTGCTTCGACGGCAGGCCGTGTCAGGATGATCCGTTTAACATGTCCATTTTTCAAAGCATTGATGGCCATCACTACAGCAAGATAGGTCTTCCCGGTTCCGGCAGGCCCAATTCCAAATACAAGATCCTGTTTCTTTATTGCCTGAATATAGTATCTCTGCCCGATTGTTTTGACTTTAATGGATTTCCCCTTAGCCGTTTTAGCGATTTCCTCATCATATAATTCACCGAAATACTCCAATGTGCCTTTTCTTGCCAATTCAATTGCATAAAGCACATCTCTGGAACTGATTGCAATTCCTTTTCTGACTACAGTCAATAATGCCTTGAGGATTTCCTCCCCCATCGTTACCCGCTCGATATCCCCGGCAACACTCACCGCTTCACCTCGGGTTATGACGGAAATGCCAAGTTCCTCTTCGAGCACTTTTACATTTGAATCTCCATTGCCCAATAACGCGATCGCTTCATTGGGTGATTCGATTTCGAGCTTAATTACTTTCACATCATCTGCCATTCGTTAGTCTCCTTGAATGATTGGCTGTCCAATCGCTATATCTTCAATAACTTGGTAATGTATAGACAATTTAACTTTACCATTCTCCATGCTTTCGTGCAAAATTTTTTCTTCGACGATTTCATCTTCCTCGTCTAAATGTTTTTTTAATTCCGCTTTGGCCATTTTCCTGCCTTCCTCCACCGCTTCTTTCTCCGTATAGCTTCGTACAATATCTTCCTTGCTCCTTAAGGTCACTTGTTTATAAGAAATCGGCAGCTCCCATTGAAGAAAGTGAAAAGGCCTCACTGTCGTTTCCTTTTCCTGTTTTTCATATCCCGGATCCTTGAAGCCCCATACCGGAAGGGAAAAGCCCCCCATTTTCAAAAAGTGCTTGCTCGTTTCATCTCCGTTAAAAACAGAAAACTTGGTTTTTAACGGAACTTCCACTTTCGCTTTATACCACGTTTTCCCTTTTATTACTCCCTTTGCGGATACAATTTCATGTTTATCCTCTTTACCAATCAATCCTGAAACAAGAAGTTGTCCTTTTCCTACATAATCATTCACATTAACAATAGATTGTCCTTTTTCAACGAACATATCAGCGATGATCGCTTTTTTTGATGCTACCAAATTCTGTGGAGATGTTTTCTCGACCTCTTTAGGCTGCCGTTTTTCCACAACCCGAAAATGATATGTCGTTCCCTTTAGCTCGACCCCTACCCATGTCAATGCACCGATCCGGTCCGACAGCTTACGCTGAATCGTATCCACATCATCAACAAAGAATTGCACTTTACCGATCTTCACGCCCATCTTGTCCAATTCTTTCCGGATGGCATGCTCGGTTGCCGGTTTGGCATCTTGAACCTCGATGCCCCATACCATATTGGAAAGTACAAATATACATAGCAGGAAAGCGATCATCCCCGCTAAAAACCCGCTGTTTTTCATGACTCTCTTCATCAGGAAAGGGAAACCCTTTCCCTGCATGAACTTTACTTTACAATCACTCTTACGCATGACCTGACGTAGTTTGGGGATATCCCTGATATCCATATGGAAAATCAGGGCTTCACTTCCGACACGCTTCACATCCCAGATATGAAGCCCCCTTCTCGTCAGCATATTAATTAACCGTTCTGCACCTTTTCCATAAGCCTTCACCTTTACATAGCCTGTATAATAGTTTGTCCATTGGTTTTTCATGGAGACCTCCCGGGATCATTCATTGATAAAATAAACCTTGTCAATTTTGCCTTCGAGCATGATTTCTTCCGGCAAAATCGTCTTTATGACAAAGGCATTTCCCTTTATCAGCAACTGCCCATTTTTCAGCATCAATCGTACTTCGCTGTCTGTAAAAGCCAATAAGCCACGATGGTTTTCAATATAAATATGTAATTGTCCGATCATTGTAATTCGCGGCAGGTCCATCATGACATCTTGCGGAAGGTCCATTGTTTTGGTCATAAGCTGTTTCACTTTTTTTCCCCAATTGCGTGCCATAAAAAAGAACCCCCTTTCATCTCAATGTATGAAATGAAAGAGGGTTCTAGCACAAAATTATAAGTGAATGAAAGTCTATTTTTTCCTCATTCAATGAAGGTCTAAAAAAGCCCGGGGTTCCGAATCACCTTCTGGACCTTTGAAGACTTCTCTTCGCCCTTGGCGGTCCCAGCACTTCTGACATGATGATGCCATCAATCAGCTGCTTTTTGCCAAAAGACGGTCCTTTGCGATAGACCGGACTGTTATTATCAGCAATCGTTGAAGTGAGTTGATCTGCCTTCGCTTTTTGATACAAACGCTCTTTATCGTACTTCTGCTGTATCCGTCTAAGCTCCGCAATCCTTTGGTTCGCTTCGTTCGTCGTCTCATCGATCACTTCTGCAGCCTGTGCTGCCTGCTGTTCGACTTTCCTTACGGGAGCAGGTGCAGGTCTTTGCTGCTGATTCCCTTGCTGCATTTCACCTTGAAGCTCCTGCATGACCTCCTGCCATTTCTTTTTCGGAGGGGTGTTAGGATCTTGAGGCTGTTTTTTCTTTCCTAACATGGACGTTAAAATACCRATCAAGACAATGATAAGGAATGGGTT
The DNA here is from genome assembly GCF_056401795.1 of Peribacillus sp. P4_D6. NCBI lineage: Bacteria > Bacillati > Bacillota > Bacilli > Caryophanales > Bacillaceae > Peribacillus > Peribacillus sp. P4_D6. Next base: position 1,285 of record NZ_JBFUIQ010000190.1, on the reverse strand, counting down.
CTTGAGAAAGAAATCAATAAAATCTCCCATTTAAAGACCTTCCTTCCCTGACCTAATTATTATTATGGTTATTGTTGTTATCTTTTGGATTTTCGGATATTTTACTGATGGAACCGCGCATATCCGTATCGGCCGTAATATTTTGGATATTCATATAATCCATCACTCCAAGGTTTCCGCTTTTCAGTGCATCGGCCATGGCAAGCGGAACTTCCGCTTCGGATTGAACAACCTTCGCTCTCATTTCCTGAACACGGGCAACCATTTCCTGTTCAAGTGCAACAGCCATCGCACGTCGTTCTTCGGCCTTTGCCTGGGCTATTTTCTTATCGGCTTCGGCTTGGTCCGTCTGTAATATGGCCCCGATATTTTTACCGATATCCACTTCAGCAATATCAATGGAAAGAATTTCGAATGCCGTCCCTGAATCCAACCCTTTCGATAAAACCGTTCTTGAAATCAAATCGGGATGTTCCAGTACATCCGTATGCATTTGCGAAGCACCGATCGTCGATACGATCCCTTCCCCTACACGGGCAATGATCGTCTCTTCACCGGCACCACCGACCAGGCGTTCAATATTGGCCCGGACCGTGATCCTTGCCTTCGCTTTCACTTCAATACCATTCATCGCCACACCTGAGATGAATGGAGTTTCGATCACTTTCGGGTTAACGCTCATTTGAACGGCTTGCAGTACATCACGACCGGCAAGGTCAATGGCTGCACCCCGTTCGAAAGGTAACGTGATATTGGCGCGTTCTGCAGCAATTAATGCATTCACCACTCGATCGACATTACCGCCTGCAAGGTAATGGCTCTCCAATTGATTCGTCGAAACATTGATTCCAGCCTTGTGGGCCTTGATAAGGGGATTGACGACCCTGCTTGGTATAACACGGCGAAGCCTCATCCCAACTAATGTAAATATACTGATTTTGACTCCTGCCGCTAAAGCGGAAATCCATAACATGACTGGTACGAATGTGAAAAACACTGCCAATACGATGATAGCAGCAATCACTGCCAGTACAATAAATACCGTTCCTGAAGTTATCACTTAATGATTCATCCTTCCTGTATCCTTTAATTTTAATTTGAATCCGGAATTTCCCGGACGACTACCCTTGATCCTTCAACTTTAACGATAATGATTGTCGAACCTTTGGAAATAAAGCTCCCTTCGGTCACGACATCCACTCTTTCTTCTTTGACCAAAGCTGTTCCTGAAGGCCTCAAATCTGTTAGGGCCTTCCCTTCTGCACCTAATAAATCCAAACGATTC
>NZ_JBFUIQ010000189.1:0-5327 GCF_056401795.1 Peribacillus sp. P4_D6 | reverse complement strand
GTCTTGTACCTTCCGTTCCAATCACTGGAACTTTTTTAAAAGAAAAAAATGAGGGTAAAAGGGTTGTCTGCATTCTGAAAGGAGTATAGCCACTCCTTTTTTTGTTTCCCTTTTATATGTCCTATTCCAACATTCCCTGTAGTTGGAATAGGACATATATACTATCCAGCCTTTCATCGTAAGGTCTTTATACTCTGAAATTCGGCAATTGTAAGAAAATCCCGATTGTATTATAATGATTAAGAGTATTGAGAATATTCAGAAGGAGGGGGCAAATGAGCAATAAGCCATGGCAAGCTATTTATCCGGAACAGATACCCGCTGTTTTGTCGTACGAAGATAAACCTCTTTATTCTTTTTTGAAGGAATCAGCCGAGGAATTCCCTGATAAAGTATCGATTCATTTCCAGGGAAAAGAATTAACTTTCCGGGAAGTGCATGAATCTGCTTTAAAGTTTGCAGCCTATTTAAAAAGTATCGGACTTCAAAAAGGCGAACGCGTTGCCGTCATGCTACCTAACTGCCCTCAGGGTGTCATAAGCTTTTTTGGGATATTGATGGCCGGAGGAGTCGTAGTTCAAACGAACCCAACCTATACTGAACGTGAATTAGAATATCAAATGAAAGATTCCGGAGCGAAAATGATTTTAGTGATGGATATTTTATTTCCCCGTGTTTCTGCAGTGGCATCAAGAACGGATATTGAACATATAATTGTAACCGCTATCAAGGAATATTTACCTTTCCCGAAAAATCTTATCTATCCTTTTATTCAAAAAAAGCAATACGGCATTGTCATCAATGTGGAGCATGAAGGGAATCATCATTTATTTTCCGAAATCATGAAACGAAAGATCACTGAAGAAGTCGACACTGTGCCGATCGATGTCAATAATGACCTTGCCCTTTTGCAATATACAGGTGGGACAACTGGCTTTCCCAAAGGGGTCATGCTTACTCATAAGAACTTGCTGGCAAATACGAAAATGTGCAATGCATGGCTTTACAAAAATAAGCGCGGTGAGGAAAGGATCCTTGCGATTCTGCCTTTCTTCCATGTGTACGGTATGACTACGGTCTTGGTTCTTTCCGTCATGGAAGGGAACACCATGATCATCATGCCGAAGTTTGATGTCGAAGCGACGCTTAAAACCATCCAAAAACAGAAACCGACCATGTTTCCAGGAGCGCCAACGATGTATATCGGCCTCTTGAACCATCCGGATATCGCTAAATATGATCTTTCTTCCATCAATGCCTGTATTAGCGGTTCTGCATCATTGCCCTTAGAGGTTCAAGAGCAGTTTGAGAAAATTACCGGCGGGAAGCTAGTTGAAGGCTATGGACTTTCTGAAACCTCACCTGTGACACATGCTAATTTCATTTGGGATCAGCCGCGTGTAAAAGGAAGCGTTGGACTGCCGTGGCCGGACACTGACTCGGCGATTCTGTCCCTGGAATCCATTGAAGAGCTTCCTCCGAATGAAATAGGCGAGATTGCCATAAAAGGACCACAGGTAATGAAAGGTTATTGGAACCGTCCGGATGAAACGGAAAAAACCTTTAAAAATGGCTGGCTGCTTACTGGCGATCTGGGTTATATGGATGAGCAGGGGTTCTTTTATGTCGTCGAGAGGAAAAAGGATACAATCATTGCAGGTGGTTTCAATATATATCCACGTGAGGTGGAAGAGGTGCTATACGAGCATGAGGCCATACAGGAAGTAGTTGTGGCAGGCATCCCTGACCCTTATCGAGGAGAGACCGTCAAGGCCTATGTCGTCCTGAAAAAAAATGCCAGGGTCACTGAAGAGGAATTGAATGAATTTGCCAGAAAGAACCTGGCTTCGTATAAGGTGCCGCGAAGCTATGAATTCAGGGATGAACTTCCTAAAACGACGATAGGGAAGATCCTGAGAAGAGTCCTTATCGAGGAAGAAAAGAAAAAAATATCCGAGGAAAGAAAAGAAGCTTAAACAAGCACCCCCTTTTAACGGAGCAGCGGAAGAGGGCTCCGTTTTGCAGAACAGCTGGACAAGCTATGGATGGTGGCTGTACAATGAACAGAAGTGAAATGTCAGGAGCCTTATATAAGGTTTTGCTTGACAGTAAAGGGTCATCATTTTATGATAGAAATATGAATGATGGTTCATTCATTTTTCTGAAAGGGGACATCCAGTGAAAAGCAACAGACCAAAGTATAATCAAATTATTGATGCGGCCGTTATTGTCATTGCCCAAAACGGTTACTATCAAGCCCAAGTATCCAAAATCGCCAAACAGGCAGGCGTAGCGGATGGCACCATTTATCTTTATTTTAAAAATAAAGAAGATATCTTAATATCATTATTCCATGAAAAGATGGGGTATTTTGTGGAACAGATCGAAGAAGAGATAAAAGGAAAGACCTCTGCTTCGGAAAAACTGCATGTGCTCATCCAAAAACATTTTCAAAACCTTTCAGAAGACGTGAATTTAGCAATTGTCACTCAGTTGGAATTAAGACAGTCGAATAAAGAATTGCGCCTTAGGATCAATGATGTGCTAAGAGGGTATTTAAATTTAATCGATCAGATCATTATAGAAGGAAAAGAGAACGGCGAATTCCTGCCTGATTTAAATAATTTACTTGCCAGGCAGATGATTTTTGGAACGATTGATGAAACTGTGACGACTTGGGTCATGAATGAGCAAAAGTATTCGCTTCCTGACCTTGCACCAGACGTTCACCGCCTGCTGATTGGCGGCTGTGGCCTGAAAAGTTAACGATTTAAATAGAGGATGGCTAGCCATCCTCGAAAGAATCGGTTAATTCAACTTCCAGCTTTAACTGGAAGTGATACATAGAGAATTATCAAAAAAGTTTGACTATCATGCCTGGAGGGATTGATATGGAATATCTTAAGCTTTCTGTCGAAAATCATGTGGCTTTTATAACGATTGATCATGCACCAGCAAATGCACTTTCTTCGGCTATCATCGGAGAGCTTTCACAGGCATTCGATCAAATTGGGAAAGACGAAGCCGTACGGGTTGTCCTTCTTCATGGTGAAGGAAGATTCTTCTCTGCAGGAGCGGACATTAAAGAGTTTACGGAAGTGAAAAACGGGAAAGCTTTCGAGAAGCTGACCAAGAATGGTCAATCTGTATTTGAGAAAATCGAATCTTTTCCAAAACCGGTCATTGCAGCCATCCATGGTGCGGCGCTTGGCGGAGGATTGGAGCTGGCTATGGCCTGCCACATCCGTTTGGTCACCGAAAGGGCTAAACTTGGTTTGCCTGAGCTGCAGTTGGGCTTAATCCCCGGATTTGCTGGGACCCAACGTCTTCCTCGTTACGTAGGCATGGCAAAGGCAGCTGAAATGCTGTTTACAAGTGAACCGATTTCAGGCACCGAAGCTGTGCAATGCGGATTGGCGAATCATGCCTTCACGGATGAAGAACTGATTCCAAAAGCTAAGGATCTAGCCAATAAAATTGCCAAGAAGAGCCCACTGGCATTAAAGGCGGCCATTGAGTTATTGAATTATTCCAAGCATGATTCTTACCATAAAGGTGTGGAAAGGGAAGCTGCCCTCTTTGGCCAGGCTTTCGATACTGCCGATGCACAAGAAGGAATCGCCGCTTTCATTGAAAAAAGGGAAGCTGTATTCAAAGGGAAATGATGTTTCGGTTTAAATAACTATTTTTATATATCATGCAGGATTATGGTGAAATCTGTAGAACATTACTATATATCAATAAAATTCATAATCTTCAAAACTCAAATTATTCGGGAGGTATTATCGTGAACATTTATGTACTGCTGAAAAGAACATTTGATACAGAAGAAAAAATTACACTATCCAACGGGAAAATCAATGAGGATGGGGCAGAATTCATCATTAATCCATACGATGAGTATGCAGTTGAAGAAGCAATCCAGGTGCGTGATGCACAAGGCGGCGAAGTAACGGTTATTTCTGTCGGAACAGAAGAGGCTGAAAAGCAATTACGCACAGCGTTGGCAATGGGTGCTGACAAAGCTGTATTGATAAATATAGAAGACGACATAGAAAATGGCGACCAATTCACGACTGCCAAAATTATTGGCGAATACTTAAAAGATAAAAATGCAGATCTAATCATTGCAGGGAACGTTGCAATCGATGGCGGCTCTGGTCAAGTGGGACCACGCGTTGCCGAAATTTTGGGAATTCCTTATATTACAACCATTACTAAATTGGACATAGAAAATGGAAATGTAAGCGTTATCCGTGATGTCGAAGGGGACTCTGAAACGATCGAAGCCTCTCTTCCATTATTGGTGACAGCGCAACAAGGGCTAAATGAGCCACGTTATCCTTCATTGCCAGGAATCATGAAGGCAAAGAAAAAACCGCTTGAAGAATTGGAATTGGATGACCTGGATTTGGAAGAGGACGATGTTGAGGCCAAAACAAAAACGATTGAAATTTACCTTCCTGCTAAAAAAGAAGCTGGAAAAGTTTTGGACGGGGAAATTAGTGCTCAAGTTACCGAGCTTGTTCAGTTATTACGCAGTGAAGCAAAAGTGATTTAATCGATACGGTACATCTCAAAACAACAACACAAGACAAAAAGAAAAATAGAGCACAGGAGGTTTTTATAAATGGCTAGAAAGTTTCTTGTATTGGGCGAAGTTCGTGATGGTTCACTAAGAAATGTATCATTTGAAGCTATCGGTGCGGCTAAGCTTGCAGCGGATGGCGGGGAAATCGTTGGTGTTTTAGTTGGTGACAGTGTTCAGAATTTCGGTAATGAAATGATCCAGTATGGTGCAGACCGGGTTATTGCAGTCGAAAATGATCAATTGAAACAATATACTTCAGATGGATATGCGCAAAGCTTGCTTGCCGTCATCGAGCAGGAAAAGCCGGAAGGAATTTTCTTTGGTCATACAGCCTTAGGAAAAGACCTTGCACCTAAATTGGCTGGAAAACTTGAATCAGGATTGATTTCCGACGTTACATCCATTGAAGAAGAAGGCGGAAATATCGTTTTCACCCGCCCGATATATTCTGGTAAAGCATTTGAAAAGAAAATTGTTACAGCTGGCGTGATTTTCGCGACAATCCGTCCGAACAATATCGAACCATTAGCGAAAGATGAGTCCCGCTCTGGTGATGTTTCTACATTAAGTGTGGATATTAAGGACTTACGGACAATCATTAAGGATGTTGTTAGAAAAGCCAGTGAAGGGGTGGACCTTTCAGAAGCGAAAGTAATCATCGCGGGTGGCCGTGGCGTGAAAAGTGAAGATGGTTTTGAACCATTAAAGGAACTGGCACAAGTTCTTGGCGGAGCGG
>NZ_JBFUIQ010000188.1:0-5428 GCF_056401795.1 Peribacillus sp. P4_D6 | reverse complement strand
GATCTATTGTGCATCACATAGTGGAGAAAATAGCTAATGATTTCCATTAGTTTTAGCGAAGCGTACGCTCAATTTACTAATAAAAACCAGAATTTCAATACTCTGTTTAAAAGTAGATTAAAAAAATAAATTCCCTAATATACCGAGTGGTGCAAACCGTTGATACATCAATGTTTATAGAGGGAGGTTAGTTTAACTTCATATAATTGTGTATTATAGTGATAATATAAAGTTTTTCTAAAGGAAGATTAAATTGAAGAATAGATTTTCAATTGGAGAAATGGCTAAACTCCATAATACGACCATAAAAACCCTTCGATATTATGATGAAATTGATTTATTAAAACCTATACATACGGATCTAAACAACGGTTATAGATATTATTCAACGGAACAATTTGAACATTTGAACACTATTCATTATTTAAAGGATTTAGGTTTTTCATTAAAGGAGATCAAGGGACATCTGGATCACAGGAATATCGATGGTTTTTTGTATCTCTTAGAGGAACAGAAACGATTAACCGAAAAAAAAATGAAAGAACTGGAACGAATTAACCGAAGGTTCCAAAATCGAATCAAGGACATTAAATTAGCACGAGAAATAAAAGAATTGGAAGTGCCATTCATACAGGAGAGGAAAGAGAGAAGGATAGTAAGATTAATGGAAATAATCAGTTCAGAACCTGAGATGGAAGTTTCCTTACGACGATTAGAGAGTCTGTCTAATATGAGTTCTTCTATATTTATTGGGGGAGTAGGTCTTACGATAAGTATTAATAATACATTAAACAACAAGTTCAATGAATATAACTCGATATTTATTTTAGTCGAAGAAGATGATATTCAAAATCCTTTAGTGACAACTCTTCCCGAAGGAATGTATGCCTGCATTTATTATAATGGAAATCACAGCGATTCCCCCGAACATTATAGAAGCTTACTCAATTGTATTCAAGATAACGGTTTCCAAGTTATCGGGGATTCCATTGAAAGAACAATAATTGACCATTATATCTCCGGTAGTAAAGAAGACTATCTGACAGAAATACAAATACCAATAAAGTGTTGACCCTCCCGTTACAGGAGGGTCTATATTTTTGGATAGAACAATAATTAAAAGGAGAAATGATTATGTTTGGAACATTCTTTAATACAATGATGATAGTAATCGGAAGCATTATCGGAAGCATCTTTAAAAAGGGGATAAAAGATGAATATCACAACATTCTAATGCAGGCTATGGGGTTAGTTGCGTTGGGGTTAGGAATAAATGCACTAGTGGAACATTTACCTTCCAGCAAATATCCGGTACTTTTTATTGTAAGCATAGCCGTAGGGGGATTGCTCGGTCAAAGGCTGAATTTAGAATCAAAATTTAATGCTTTAGTTAATAAATATTCCAGAGGTAATTTAGCTGAGGGGTTAGCGACTGCTATCCTATTATTTTGTATTGGAACGTTATCTATTTTAGGTCCTGTAGAGGCAGCGTTAAAGGGAGATTATACGTATCTGCTTGCAAATGGGGTGTTGGATGGGATTACCTCGATTGTGTTAGCATCCACATTTGGTATTGGGATAGCTGTTGCAGGAATTGTTTTATTTATTTGGCAAGGTGCCATTTATTTAATTGCTATTTTAATGGAGAACTCCATAAATAATGATCTTCTGAACGAAGTGACGATTGTAGGAGGTATATTGATAATCGCATCTGGTTTAAATATTTTGGGGATTAAGAAATTTAATACTTTAAATCTTCTACCATCAATAATAATTCCTCCTATTGCATTTTTAGTTATTCATTTTTCCCATTTATAATATTTGTGAAATATTACACTTAAACTAACGGGTGCTTTAGCTCAATAACAGGGGTTGCTGAGGCAGCCTTTTTCTTATGGCACTAAAGGGGCAGATTAGTTCAGGTAGCATAGTTTATTCGAACTGTGCAACATAATCATTTTAAAATTACTTTGGAATATTTTTTGATTTACTACGAATCCTAATTTTAGGAGGCGACAAAAATGAAAAAACAAGAAAAATCAAAAAATATTGGCCAAAAAGCCGATTCAATGAATGCCTTGGATCAAGGGTTAAACTTGTTTCCACAAATAGTTAATAACGCTACTGGTATTGACAAGGGGAACGACGGTAAAATAAATAAAGATGATTAAATTGAACGCCTTTTTTGTGGCGTTTTTCTATCTTTTCTAATGATCTTCTCCATCCTACTCCCTCCTTCACTTGTCAACTCAACAATAAGTCTTATAGAACTATCGGGTGCCTTAGTTTATTAAGGAAGATAAAAAAAATCAGCGTTTTTATAAAAGAGTAATCTAATTTAATAGTAGTATAAGGGCATGTTTTGATAATCTTTTTTCAAAACATGCCCTTTCTATTTATTTATTAAAGTTTTTTGTTTAGGTACTCTAAATAATCCATGTGCTTTTCTAGTTCAATTAGATTAAGATGGATTAGTTAATATTTACTATATGAGAGAAAATGGGGAAAAATTGTTATGAGAAATTATTTTATTTTAGCAGCAAGTGTTATCTCAATTGGATTGCTTGGTGCATGTATGCAAGAAGAAAAAGCAGTAGATAAAAAGGCTCCAGTCGAAGAAAGTGCACATGCTGAGGAACCGACAGATGTTGAAGAGCTCTCTTCAGAAGAAGTAAACGAAACTAAATCTCTTTATACGGTGGACAGTTATATGAAGTCAGTCGAAGAAAACCTTGATGCAAAATCGGAAACATTAATCAGTAATATAAAGGAGTTACATAAATACACCATTTACTCTAAAGTGGAAATATTGGATTTTGTAGCATTTGTAGAAGATCCTTCCGAGTTTAACTTATCCATTACTATGTTCTCAATGGATAGACAAGCTAATGAAGTCTTTAACGAGGGTAAGGATTCTTCTATCTTTGCAGGTAGTCTAGGTATGATTGAAAATGTAAGATACACCCACCTTTTAGGTAATCAAACAGATGACTTTTGGGATTTCTACGAAAAAAATGAAGAGGAACTTAACCTTGCAGAAAAACAAGCGTTTGCTACTTGGGTCGCAGATTGCTGGAAAAAAGCAGATGGACAAGCAATCACATTGCCAGCCTACTTTTCTCTTCACGATGATTATGAAACCTTTGATTTAAGGAAAAATCAGTGGGTTACAGATGATGAGAAATGGTCTTATTGAGACATTAACGGAGGGGCCTTTATCCACATTGTTCCTCATATGAGTAAAGACCTTCAATTGAAGGTCTTTTTTGTTAGTACATTGGTTACATAGTAAACCTGCAATAGATTAATATACTATTCTTGGTCAACTAACGGATGCGTTAGCTGAAGATCGGAGCTGAAAAGGCTTTTTTATTAAATCAAACTTTTGTTGTGGATCTCCTTATCATTCTCATAGTACTAAAATCTCATTTTTTATGATTAGAAAAAACTCATTTGGTATGTATGGACTATAAAGTTGTTGTATACTGTAAGTGGATAAAATACTTTATAATTGACAGGAGAAAAGTAATTGAAAGCAACAATGTTTTTTCTAATTGGTTCTTTGGATGTGCAGCGCGGTGGGTTAACGAAGGCTTCGTTAGCTCAAGCCAACACATTTGCAGAAATGGGCTATGATACGCATATACTCACATTCAATTTTGATACGAGATACGAAAGGATTCGAAGTAAATTAATAGAGCTTGGACAACTTAACGAAAATGTTAAAGTTTTAAATCTCTATGAAGAGCTTTGTGGAAGTGAAGAAGATTTATCAATTACACAAGTTACTCCTGAAACAGGATATTTAGATCCACACGTTGGACATAACGCTTTTAGAGTATACGAAAATGGACTTTACACTAAATATAAAAAATTTCACGAAGATGATTCTTTAGACTTCATTGATTACTTTAATGAACAAAGATATCGAGTGAAAAAAGAAGTGTATGATGAATATGGCTTAATAAGAAAAGTATCCTTTATGGATTTTGCTTCAAATAAACCAAGACAAATGGTTTTTTATAATAGCAATTCTCAAGCTTACTTATCAAAGTGGGTAAATCCGGAAAACGGCAAGGCCATTCGAGTAAATTGGTTTGAGGAAAATGGAGATATTAAAGCTATTTATAGCAATGATGAGCAACTAAAATTAGATTGGGTTGAACGAGTTATAAAAGACGTGGAAAACCCTGTATTAGTTGCAGATGCTAGAAAAACTGACTTATTAATGATAAATGTAAAGAATAGTAGTGCTGCCAAAATTTGGAGATTACACAGTAGTCATCTTACAGCACCATGGGAAGCCGATTCTGACATCGCTTCAACTGTTCAAACGGGTATTGATCATTTGGATACTCTAGATGCTGCTTTAGTTCTTACGGAACAACAAAAGACAGATATTGAAAATAGATTTGGTAAAAGAACGAATTTGCATGTTATTCCTCATGCGATGAAGACAAACTTAAAAACTGGATGGTTTGCCCGCCAAGGTTTAGTTAAAGAAGAAAAGCTAGCAGTGGTTATTAGTAGGTACTCAGCCATTAAAAATTTAGATCATATTATTAAGGCATTTGAAATCGTTGTAAAGAAAGTGCCGGATGCGAAGTTAGAGTTTTGGGGAGAAGGTACTGAGAAAGATAAGCTGCAAAAGATAATCAATAATGCTAATCTTACAAATCACATAAAATTAAATGGATACACCCAAGAACCATCTGAAATTTATCAAAGTGCTCTTTTCAGTATCTTAGCTTCAAAAACGGAAGGGTTTTCTCTTTCTGTATTAGAGAGCATGTCTAATGCTACAGCTGTAGTGAGTTATGATATAAGATACGGTCCTAATGAATTAATTGACAATGGAGAAAATGGAGTTTTAGTTCAAAAGAATAATATAGATAAACTAGCAGAAGTGATGATTTCAATGTTCAATCATCCGAAAACAACCATAAAGATGGGTAAGGCTGCTCTAAAAAAGGTAGAAAGAAAATTCAACCAAGAAATTTATGCGAATTCTTGGGAACATGTTGTTAGAGTAGCAATTGAAAATCGTCAATTGAAAAATAAAAGCAGTAAGGCGACTTCCACTAAATTGTTTACCGAATAATCAATGGCCCTTACTCATATTGAGTAGGGGTTATTTTTTTCCAGGAATGTTAGTGGTGTTGTTGAATTTCTTAATGAACTAACGGGGCAGCATTCCTGTTAGAAGGATGTTCGAAGTCTTGAAAGAAAAAGAGCCCTCTTGTATGATGCATGAGTGTCAACGACCATTGACTCAGCATCAAACAAGGAGGACTTCTCTATGCAGTTTAAATGGAATGAAAAAATTAATCAAGTTACTGAAAATACACTCGTTGTTGGTATGGATATTGCCAAGCATGTTCATTACGCTTGTTTTGTTGATGAACGAGGGCGCGTGATAGAAAAAGCC
>NZ_JBFUIQ010000187.1:0-5472 GCF_056401795.1 Peribacillus sp. P4_D6 | reverse complement strand
GATCAGTACCTTTGGATATCAAATGAGATTCAATTTAAAAGATGGATTCCCTGTACTTACAACGAAAAAGGTTAGTTTAAAAGCGATTATCCATGAACTATTATGGTTTTTGAAGGGTGATACAAACGTTGGGTACCTTCAGGAAAACAGTGTGCGCATCTGGAATGAATGGGCGGATGAAAAGGGGGAATTAGGTCCGATTTATGGTCATCAATGGCGTTCCTGGGGAACGGCCGATGGAAGGCAAATCGACCAAATCAGTGAATTGATCGAACAAATCAAGACGAATCCAAATTCAAGAAGATTGATAGTCAGTGCTTGGAATGTTGGGGAACTGGATGAAATGGCCTTGCCGCCTTGCCATGCTTTCTTTCAATTCTATGTTGCTGATGGCAAGCTTTCATGTCAGCTATACCAACGTTCAGCGGACGTCTTCTTAGGTGTTCCTTTTAATATAGCTTCGTATGCGCTTTTAACGATGATGATCGCCCAGGTGTGTGATTTGGAAGTTGGTGAATTTGTACATACTTTCGGGGATGTCCACATCTACTCTAACCACCTTGAACAAGTGGAACTGCAGTTGACTCGTGACCCGAAACCATTGCCAATCATGAAAATCAATCCAGATGTGAAAAATATCTTTGATTTTAGCTTCGAGGACTTCGTTTTGGAAAATTACGAAGCCCATCCCCATATAAAAGGTGAGGTTAGCATATGATATCGTTGATAGTGGCTATGGATCAAAATCGTGTGATAGGTAAAAACAATAAACTGCCATGGCATTTACCAGCAGATCTGCAGTACTTTAAAAAAGTGACGATGGGCCATCCAATCGTCATGGGGCGAAAAACATTTGAATCGATCGGCAGGGTCCTGCCTGGCCGCGAAAATGTCATCGTCACCCGCAATCAGGAATTTGAAGCGGAAGGCTGCGTAGTATTACATGATATTGCACAAATCAAAATGTTCGCAGATAACCATGAAGCGGAAGTCTTCGTAATTGGCGGAGCCGAAATCTTCAAGGAAATCCTTCCTTTTACCGACCGCCTGTATATTACGGAAATTCATGAAACTTTCGAAGGGGATACTTTCTTTCCCGAGATTGATGAAAATGAATGGGATGAAATCTCCTCAAACCCAGGCAACATCGATGAAAAAAATCGATTTGCACATGATTTTATTATTCTACAAAAAAAATAAAGTGCTAATCCGATTATGGGGAAATGACCATAATCGGATTTTTTTGGTATGGGACAACCAAAAGAAAGAATTTTTAGAAAAATCAATTACATTAATAACAGTAAAGTGCTATAATGATTGAATTCATCAGAAAGGAAATGAGGGATTGTTATGAATCAGACTGCATCTAAGAATAGGGGGATTCAATTGGAAGACATTCTAATTGCCTATAGAGAACTGAAAGAAATCGTTTTACATACACCTTTACAAAAAAATCAGAGGCTCTCTGAAAAATATGATTGTAATGTTTATTTAAAACGCGAGGACTTACAACACGTACGTTCCTTTAAATTAAGAGGGGCTTACTATAAAATGAAAAGCCTGACCGAGGAAGAGACGAAGAACGGAGTCGTTTGTGCCAGTGCAGGAAACCATGCACAGGGTGTTGCTTTTTCCTGCAGCCAATTGGGCATTCACGGGAAAATTTATATGCCTGCTACAACTCCAAGGCAAAAAGTCGATCAAGTTCAGCTATTCGGCAGGGATAATGTGGAGATCATCCTAATAGGGGATACATTCGATGATGCATTTGCCATGGCGATGGAATGCTGTGAAAAAGAAGAGCGTTCCTTTATCCATCCATTTGACGATGAAAAGGTAATCGCCGGGCAAGGTACAACGGCTGTAGAAATCCTGAACGATTGTGAAGATGGAATCGACTATGTATTTGCCGCTATGGGCGGCGGCGGGTTAATGGCCGGAGTATCGAGTTATTTCAAATCGGTTTCCCCARATACGAAATGCATTGGAGTTGAGCCGCAAGGTGCTGCTTCGATGGAATACTCCTTCAATGAAGGAAAAGTATCTGAACTCGAAAAAATAGATACATTCGTTGATGGAGCAGCTGTCAAGTGTGTGGGACAGTTAACATATCAGCTTTGTAAGGAAAACTTGGAAGATATCGTTGTCGTACCTTCAGGCCAAATCTGTACGACGATTCTCGATTTGTATAATCAGCATGCGATTGTCGCTGAACCGGCAGGGGCTATATCTGTAGCCGCGTTGGATTCATATAAAGAACAAATCAAAGGAAAAACGGTTGTTTGCATGGTCAGCGGAGGGAATAACGACATTGGGCGCATGCAGGAAATTAAAGAGAAATCCTTATTATATGAAGGGCTGCTTTATTATTTTATCGTGAATTTTCCACAACGTGCTGGCGCTTTAAGGGAATTCCTTGATGAAGTGTTAGGACCGAATGATGATATAAGCCGTTTTGAATATACGAAGAAAAATAATAAAGAAAGCGGGCCGGCCCTGGTTGGTATAGAGCTAAAAGATAAAAATGATTATGAAGGGCTCATCCAAAGGATGAACAAGAAAGGATTCTCTTTCGTAGAGGTCAATAAAGACAGTAATTTATTTCACTTGTTGATTTAAACATGGATAAAATGTTAAATTAGGATAGAATAATACCTATGTTTTTACATTTTATCTGCCGGCCCAGTCGTATATGGGCATACTGTCGATAATTGTTACCATTCTATGACGAATTGCCAGTTCCCTTTCAATTGGTTGGAAATGGTATTATAATCGGAGTAGGTCTAATTACAACACCAAAGGGGATGTATCCATGTCGAACATTGGAGTACCTGGTCTAATTCTAATCTTAATTTTGGCATTAATTATCTTTGGTCCGAAGAAACTTCCAGAAATTGGCCGTGCTTTTGGACAAACGCTTCGTGAGTTTAAAAAATCCACAAGTGATTTAACAAAAGGTGATTATGAAGAAGATAAGAAGCTACAACAAAAAAATCATGAATGATTGAATGCTGGGCGTAAGATGGAATCGTCTTGCGCCTTTACGCTGTAACAAAGATACGGATTTTCAGATGAAGGCGTGATCAACTTTGGAAGATAAGGAATTAAATATCATCGATCATCTCGATGAATTGAGAAAACGGCTCATCATTACAGCTGTTGCTTTTGTCATCTTTTTTATCGCCAGCTTTATTTATGTTGAGGAGATTTATAATTGGTTCGTGAAAGATCTCGATTTTGACCTGATGGTATTGGGACCGAGTGATATTATCTGGATTTACTTCATGCTTGCAGGTGTCGTAGCCATTGCGGCAACGATACCGGTAATTGCCCTGCAAATCTGGTTATTCGTTAAACCCGCTTTGATGCCAAATGAAGTGAGGGCGACCCTTGCCTATATTCCAGCACTTTTCCTGCTTTTTATCGGAGGGCTTGCTTTCGGTTATTTTGTCATCTTCCCGACCATTCTTCAATTTTTGATTGAATTGGGTGATGGGATGTTCATAACCAGTTTTACAGCTGATAAGTACTTTTCATTCGTATTTAATATGACGATACCTTTTGCTGTTTTATTCGAGCTTCCTGTCGTTACCATGTTTTTGACCTCCCTTGGCATAATAAATCCTTATGTGCTTCAAAAATTAAGGAAGTATGCATACTTTGTACTGGTTGTCATAGCGATATCGATTACGCCGCCTGACTTTATGTCAGACTTTATGGTGATGGTTCCATTGCTGTTATTATACGAAATCAGTATTTCATTATCTAAAGTCGTCTATAAACGAAGGGTGAGACGTGAAAGCTTGCGGGAAGACACCTACGAGGAAGGTTTATAAGAAGAAGCCCATAATGGCATTTTGCCCTTATGGGTCTTTTTTTTATGATTATCAATCTGATTTCTCTGTTTTTTTACACATTTGAATATTTATACTTTTGGATTTATTGTGTATAATGTAAGCAATCGGTTAAAAATGAGGATTGATATTTTGATGTTCAAATGCTTGGAATTCAAAGATTGTTTTGGACATAAGGTCACCATTTCAGAAATACCTGTCTTACTGCCTAGTGATCCGAATTTTTTTATGTTGACCGTGCGTTTGGAAGTATTTGTTAAGAAGGTTTTTGCCAATAAAGATCATAAAGAAAATTACTCATTTAAGCATTATTTAGCATCCGTACTCAAATGGCCCGTTTACAACAAGCTTTTTTTTGGAAGTTTACTCAATAATGCTTAATGCGGATTGTTCCATAGCTAACATCTCCGTTAAAAGAGATGACACGAATGCCATGCAATATCGAATGTATCGGCATGTGTTCAGGTTAGCTCATGGAACGGTCTTTTTTTGTGTAATCATTTCAAAAGATAAGTATCACTTCAGTCGAAAAATGAAACCTTTGGTTTGAATGCTTACCTTGAATAGGTATAATACAATAGATATGTTAATTTAGGGATGTGTAATGATGAATAAAGTAAAGATAGTAACAGACTCGACAGTAGATATGACACCAGAGGAACTGGAATTTTATGATATTACAATGGTCCCTTTATCGATCTTTATAGATGGGGAGACTTTTTTGGATAAGGTCGAAATTGAACAAGAAGAATTCCTGAAAAGGATGAACCAGTCAAAAGAACTGCCAAAAAGCTCACAACCGGCCGTAGGTACCTTTGTGGAGGTATATGATGAACTCGGAAAAGACGGCAGCGAGATTATTTCCATACATATGACAGGTGGCATGAGCGGTACTGTTCGTTCAGCGGAAAGCGCAGCTAGCATGTCTGAAACGAAGGTTACCGTTCTTGACTCGAAATTCATTTCAAAAGCGATGTCATTTCAGGTGATCGAGGCAGCGAAGATGGCGAAGGAAGGGAAATCCGTAGCCGAGATAATTGAACGATTGGAACATATTAAAAAGCAGTCAAGTTTAATCATTGTCATAGAAACACTTGATAACCTCGTTAAGGGTGGAAGGATTGGCAAAGTTTCTGCTTTTATCGGTTCATTGCTGCACATAAAGCCGATTGCACTTCTTGATGATGGTGTACTGAACCCTGTATCCAAAGCCAGGAGCCAGTCACAGGTCGTCAAGTTCATCATCAAGAAATTCAAAGAAGAGACTCAAGGCAAAAAGATTAGAGGCATCGGTTTTGTACATGCGAATGGCCTTGAAATAGCGGATAAGGTCCGCCAGGCCATTGCAGACTTGACAGGATATCAAGACATAAAGATAGAAGCAACGACTGCCGTTGTCAGTACCCATACAGGTGAAGGCGCCATGGCGATCATGTATTATTGGGACTGATAAGGATATACCATATGAAACTGCGTTTGGCGGCGGTTTCGTCACTTTTACAATTGTCTTTAATAGGTGAAGGCGCCATGGCGATCATGTATTATTGGGACTGATAAGGATATACCATATGAAACTGCGTTTGGCGGCGGTTTCGTCACTTTTACAATTGTCTTTAAT
>NZ_JBFUIQ010000186.1:0-5513 GCF_056401795.1 Peribacillus sp. P4_D6 | reverse complement strand
TGTTTGAAGGGATTGATATAGTCCACCTTACTGGAGTATTTTTGGCTATAGATCCGAAAAATGTCAACATTGCCAAGAGGGTAATGGAAATTGCAAAACAAAAAAATATACCTGTTTCTTTTGATCCGAATATCCGCTTAAAGCTATGGTCCATCGAGGAAGCAAGATCAGTTTACTATGATATTTTTCCATATGTTGATATTTTGCTTACAGGTTTAGATGAAATAAGATTGATCATCGGTACTGACTCAAAAGAATCTTTGGCTGAATTCGCGAAGGTGAATGCTATTGATCAGCTTGTCATTAAGGACGGGAAACAAGGTTCAAAACTATATACCAAAAGTGAATGGCATGAAAAAGAAGCTTTCCCTGTAATACCTGTAGATACAGTTGGTGCAGGAGATGGTTATGATGCCGGTTATATTTACGGATACCTTAATGGTTTATCAATTGATGAAAGATTGGCATTCGCAAATGGTGTAGGAGCTCTTGTCACCACTGTTGCAGGGGACAATGAAGGATTACCATATTTGGATGAAGTAATGCCTTTCATACAGAATGAGATTGTAATAGAAAGATAGTAGGCTGAAAGAAATGGGGAGAGAAAATGGCAACAGTAACGATACAAGCCGAGGAAGCAAAACGATTAGTTATAAAGCAGCTGACCAAAGTGGGTTTGAATGAAGAAACTGCCGGGAAAATTGCGGAAGTATTGGTTCATGCTGATCTCAGAAATGTCAATTCCCATGGTGTTTTGCGAACAGAGCATTATGTGAACCGTTTAAAAGCAGGGGGGATAAATCCCGAAGCCCAGATTTCCTTCCAAAAGACAGGACCCGTTACCGGTGTAGTTGATGGAGATGATGGATTTGGGCATGTGATCAGCGACGTGGCCATGGACCATGCAATCGATATGGCGAGAGAAAATGGCGTGGGCATGGTGACTGTTTTTAATAGCAGCCATTGCGGAGCACTAAGTTATTTCGTTCAAAAAGCCGCTGATGCAAAGTTGATTGGCATCGCGATGTCACATACCGATAAAATTGTGGTCCCGTTCGGGGGAAAAACATCATTTCTTGGTACCAACCCAATCGCTTACGGAGTTCCTGCCAAAACGAAGAAACCCTATATTCTTGATATGGCAACATCCAATGTTGCATGGGGGAAAATTCTCCAGGCACGCGAAGAAGGAAAGGAAATCCCTGAAGGATGGGGTGTCGATGAACATGGAGCTGCAGTCACGGATCCGAATAAAGTCGTTTCCCTTTCCACTTTCGGAGGCCCGAAAGGCTATGGTCTATCGGTAATTGTAGATGTGTTTTCTGGATTATTGGCCGGTGCGGCATTTGGCCCGCACATTGGGAAAATGTATGACGATCTTGATAAGAAACGGAAGCTGGGGCATTATTTTTGTGTAATTAATCCTTCATTCTTTACTGATACTGATATATTTTTAGAGCAAATGGATCAAATGATTGAAGAGCTGAAACATGTTGAACCTGCTCCAGGGTTCGATCGCGTATATGTACCGGGTGAGATTGAACAGATCAATGAAGAAAAAAACCTGAAACATGGTATTACGATAGCATCAAGTGTTTATGAATTTCTTACAAAGTAGGTGGGAGAAATGAAAGCGGTTCAAGTACGGAAAGCTCATGAACTTATCATACAAGAAGTGGAAAAACCACGGATTTCGAACTCGACAGATGTCCTTGTAAAAGTGAAAAGAGTCGGGATTTGTGGATCGGATATGCATATTTACCATGGTACGAATCCTCTTGCTACGCTGCCGCGAGTCGTCGGGCATGAAGTAGCGGGAGAAGTTGTGGAGATTGGACAAGGCGTCGTGGGCATAAAAGTTGGGGACCATGTTGTTATTGAGCCCATCAGTTACTGCGGGAAGTGTTACGCCTGCCGCAAAGGCCGCCAAAATGTTTGTGAAAAACTGTCCGTTTTTGGCGTACATGAAGATGGTGGTATGAGAGAATGGTTCGTCCTTCCCGAGAAACAATTACATGTTGTGGATTCCGCGTTGGCTTGGGAAGAAATAGTATTGGCTGAGCCATATACAATCGGAGCACAGGCCGTTTGGAGAGGTGAAGTGGAGGAAGGGGAAACAGTGCTTATCCAGGGAGCTGGGCCTATTGGGATTTGCATATTAAAGATGGCAAAGCTTCAAGGAGCATCAGTGATGATCACGGATTTAAGTGAGGAACGTTTGGAATTCGCTAAAGAAAGCGGCGCTGATATCATTGTCCATGCGGGAAAAGAAGATGTTCAAAAACGAGTGGAAGAATGGACGAATGGAGAAGGTGCCAACGTCGTCATTGATGCAGTATGCTTGCCGATGACATTTGAATTGTCCTTTGATGTCGTATCAACGGCGGGCCGGATTGTCGTACTCGGTTTTGATGAACGGCCTGCATCAGTTTCCCAACTCCCAATCACTAAAAAGGAAGTCTCGGTTAAAGGATCTAGGTTGCAAACCAATCAGTTCCCAAAAGTAGTTAAACTTTTAAATGAAGGAAAACTCAGACAAGAAGGTTTAATTACCCACACATTTTCGCTGGATGATATCCAGGAAGCATTTAATTTTGTGGAAAATCATCCCGAACAAGTTCGAAAAGCGATCATCGTTTTTAATTAAAGGGGGGCAGGATTTATGGACAAACATTCAATCATTCATCGAATAAAGGAAACGAAAGTTGTAGCTGTTATCCGGGGACAGGATGCAAAGGAATCGGCACAACTGTCTAAAGCAGCTGTGGAAGGCGGTGTTCGGGCAATAGAATTGACTTATACAACACCGGGAATTGAAGAAGCTTTCAATGAACTGCAGAATACGGATGCACTCTTAGGAGCAGGATCGGTACTTGATTCTGAAACGGCTCGACATGCGATTTTAGCTGGTGCCAATTTTATCGTCAGTCCCTATTTTGTCAATGGAGTAGCCGAACTTTGTAATCGATACGGCATTCCCTATATGCCTGGTTGCATGACAATCAAAGAAATGGCTACGGCAATGGAAGCAGGTTGTGATGTTTTGAAGTTATTTCCGGCAAACCATTTTGAACCTTCTTTCATCAAGTCGGTTAATGGTCCACTGCCTAATGTAAGAATCATGCCAACCGGCGGAATTAATTTGGATAACATGAAGGACTGGCTGAATGCAGGTGCGGTGGCAATCGGGATCGGCAGTGATTTGAACAAAGCCTATCAAAATGGCGGCTATGAAGCAGCAGTGGAATTAAGCGGAAAATATATGCAAAAGATTTCGGAATGACGGAGGTGCATGATGAACATTACATTTAGATGGTATGGGAAAGACAATGATACCGTTACATTGGAGCACATTAAACAGATTCCTGGTGTGAAAGGGATTGTTTGGGCACTACACCGAAAACCTGTTGGTGAGGTATGGGAAAAGGAAGAAATTAAAGAAGAAATCGAATATATCCAATCATTTGGTTTTCACACGGATGTTGTAGAAAGTGTAAATGTCCATGAATCGATTAAATTGGGTAACGAAGACCGCATGATATATATTGAGAAATACAAAGAGACGATCCGAAATCTCTCGGAAGCTGGAGTGAAAGTCATTTGCTATAACTTCATGCCGATTTTTGATTGGACTCGTACGGAAATGTTTCATCCTTTGGAAGATGGCTCAACTGCCCTATTTTATGAAAAGGCGAAAGTGGATACGTTAGAACCGCAAGATTTGATTCGTACTGTGACGGAAGCTTCCGATTTAACTTTACCAGGTTGGGAACCAGAAAAGATGGATCGAATTTCTGAATTATTCGAAGCTTACAAAACTGTCGACGAAGAGCAGTTATGGGCGAATCTTGAAATATTCCTAAAAGAAATATTACCTGTTGCCGAGGCTTGCGGCATTAAAATGGCTATTCATCCGGATGATCCGCCATGGTCCATTTTTGGCTTGCCAAGAATCATCACAGGTGAATCAAGCTATGAAAAACTGATATCGATTTCGGACTCACCGTCGAATGCATTTACCATGTGTACTGGATCGATGGGGGCAAACCCTGAAAATGATATGGTCCAAGTGGCTAAAAAGTATGCAAACCGTTCGCCTTTCTCCCATATTCGAAATGTGAAGATTTATGAAAATGGTGACTTTGTGGAAACATCCCATCATACCCAGGATGGATCCATCAATATACAGGGCGTCGTGGAAGAATTGAATAAGCAGAATTATACTGGTTATGTCAGACCAGATCATGGCCGCCATATTTGGGGTGAAGATTGTCGCCCAGGTTACGGTTTATATGACCGAGCATTGGGCATCATGTATTTGCTCGGATTATGGGATGCATATGAAGCTGGTAAATCAGGTGGGAAATCATGATTCCCATCCATGAAAACTTATCGAATAGGGTGGCAGTGATCACTGGAGGCAGCGGTGTTTTATGTTCGAAAATGGCTGTGGAATTGGCCCGTCATGGTGTCAGGATAGCTATATTGAACAGATCGGCCGAAAAAGGGCAAGAAGTGGTCGAACTCATTGAACAAAAAGGGGGCACTGCGATATCCATAGCAGCAGACGTTTTGGATAGAGCCTCATTGGAGAATGCAAGAGGAAAAATAATAGAAGCGTTCGGAAGAGTGGATCTATTAATAAATGGAGCTGGAGGCAATCATCCTGATGCCATTACAGCTCCAGAGAAATATGGGGAAGAAGCGGAAGGGAAATCCTTTTTTGATTTAGACGAAAATGGTTTCTCCCAGGTTTTTGCCAGTAATTTCACCGGTACATTTTTGGCCAGTCAGGTTTTTGGGAAAGAGTTATTGCAAGTGGAAGCACCGGTTATCGTAAATGTATCTTCCATGAGTGCCTACGCTCCGATGACTAAAGTGCCAGCATACAGTGCGGCCAAAGCTTCGATAAATAATTTTACGATGTGGATGGCTGTACATTTTGCCGAAGCAGGTTTACGGGTGAATGCCATTGCTCCAGGATTCTTTTTGACGAAGCAAAATCGGGATCTTCTGCTTAATGAAGATGGCAGTCTGACAGCAAGGTCTAATAAAATCATTACTTCAACACCCATGAAGCGTTTTGGGCAGCCTGAAGACTTACTTGGAACGTTGCTTTGGCTCGCTGATGAATCCTACTCGGGCTTTGTCACAGGAATTACGGTACCGGTCGATGGTGGTTTCATGGCATACTCCGGCGTCTGAATTCAGCTTCTATAAAAAGGCAAACAAGTTAACGTGATAAATTAGTTCCATAGTATGGGAAATTGACTTTTATACTGCATCAGAAGGTGATTGTAAAGCTTTACTTATTATAATAGAATATTCCTTATATATTGAAATCACACGACAGGGATGAATGAAATGAAAACCATTACAATTACTGATGTCGCCAATCACGCGAAAGTATCAAAAAGCACAGTTTCCCAATACCTGAACAAACGCTATGAATATATGAGTGAAAAAACCAGAAAAAAAATTGAAGAAACAATCGAAGAGTTGAACTATCAGCC
>NZ_JBFUIQ010000185.1:0-5530 GCF_056401795.1 Peribacillus sp. P4_D6 | reverse complement strand
CCTTTCTTTTAAGATTCATTTCTAAGTTATCCACAAAAAATGAAGTTATCCAAAAAAATGCATATTAAGAATGGTAATTTCTCACAATCATACTTATAGGCGGGATATATATATGAATTCATTTGGGGAATGTTCAGAGAAACAGGTAATCTAAATACCTACTTGCTTTGAAAAGAAATTTGAATATGTGAGGAGGAGATACTGCATGGATTTTTTTATTCCTAGTGGTCAAAGTAAGGGAGTGAAGATGAAGATTTAAAATGGTTGCAATTGGCCTTGATAGGGGTTGGCTGCACTATTGGTACTGGATTTTTTCTTGGACCGGCCATTGATATAAAATAACAGGCTCTTCAATTTTCCTTTCCTTTACAACAGCCGCAGGGATTTTAATTTTGTACGATTGGTCTTTCATTATTATTTCTGCTCTTCGTATTTTGAAAATAAAATTTACATCTACCCTAATACCCTTTGAAGAAATTTAAAAAGACCTCTCCAAAAGAGGCTTCCAAAATAATATATCTCAATATACCGTTTGCTTCCTTCAGAATTCCGCGTCACTAATAATGCCTTCACTGTTCGAGATGTGCACCCTATAGACCGCACCGCCGGGCGCACAGAAAAACCTCACCAAAAAAGTAGATGATGAGGCAACTTCTAATTATTTTTCATTTTCCAAAATCAAAATAATTCCGCTTTAACAACCGCTTCATCTTCAATAACTCGTCATACGTCGTCTGTTTCCCTAACTCTTTCGTATTAATTAAAAACAGCTGGTCTTCAATCTCTTTAGTCGTTTCATCACTCTGAAATAGCGCTTGGCAATTATCACAATAGAACGATGGCGTTTCATCAATTTCAACCGCTCTCGATCCATCTGGCAACTCCCAAAACACTGTATCGGTTACCGATTGTAATGTTCCGACCTCACACCATGGACACGTCTCCATGCTATTCATCCCCTTTTGGAGTGCCCTTTTTTTGCTGTGCCTGGAATTTCTTTTCTTTTAACAGATCTCGCTTTTCACGTTGGTTTTTCAATGAAGCATGCTCTGGGTTGGTCACGTAATTGTCCCGTCTATTCATTCGCTTAAGCCCTTCAGGCACTAAATTGAATTGCTTGTCGTTCATTAAACCAGATACACCTATATCTGACTGTTTTTCTTCCATATCAGGATATACCCCTTTGAAATAATCATCTGCAAGTCCTGGTGTATATTGCTCAGGTTCAGGATATGTGGTTATCACACCTTCGAAATTGCGCAGCACCGTTTTTGTTGGGGATTGTGAAAGGATATAATTCGGCTGCAGGGTGATTTTCCCTCCTCCTCCTGGAGCATCGACGACGAAGGTAGGCACTGCATACCCGGATGTATGGCCCCGGAGCCCTTCGATGATTTCAATTCCTTTTGAAATGGGTGCCCTGAAATGACCGATCCCTTCCGAGAGGTCGCACTGATAGATATAGTAAGGGCGGACACGGATCTTAACAAGATCATGCATCAGCTTTTTCATGATTGCGACACTGTCATTTATCCCCGCTAAAATAACTGCCTGGTTGCCTACAGGTACACCCGCATCGGCAAGCATCTCACATGCTTTCTTTGACTCTTCGGTAATTTCTATCGAAGTATTGAAATGAGTATTCAGCCAAACCGGATGATATTTTTTTAAAATGGCACATAAATCTCCAGTGATTCTTTGAGGAAAAACAACCGGTGCCCGTGTACCTATCCTGATTATTTCAACATGAGGAATTTCCCTTAAGTTTTTGAGGATATATTCAAGGATCGTGTCATTGATCAATAATCCGTCCCCGCCGGAAATAAGGACATCCCGAACTGCCGGTGTGTCACGTATATAACCGATTGCTGCGTCCAATTGTTTTTTTGGCACGCCCATGCCAATTTGGCCTGAAAAACGTCTTCGCGTACAATAACGGCAGTACATGGAACATTGATTCGTCACCAAAAAAAGAACGCGATCCGGATATCTATGGGTCAATCCCGGTACAGGGGAGTCCTCATCCTCATGCAGGGGGTCTTCCATGTCATATTTGGTTTTATGCATTTCTTCCGAGATTGGGACCGATTGCATTCTGATTGGACACCTTGGGTCATCTTTATTCATTAACGAAGCATAGTATGGGGTGATATTCAATGGAATGGTTTTCGTGGAAATCCTCACGCCTTCCTCTTCATCCGGAGTCAGGTTTATCACTTTTTTCAAATCATCAACTGTTCGAATCGTATTTGTAAGCTGCCACAGCCAGTTGTTCCATTGTTCTTCGGTTACATCTTTCCATAGCTCTATATCTTTCCAATTGCGGTCTGGCTTATATAAGTCAAATAACATGGTTATACCTCCTGAGTTATGATAGTAGTATTAAATGCAAGAAGGATGCCAAAATGACCCAAAAATTCGAATGCCCATAAAAAAAACCGGACTGCAGGCTGCATCCGGATTTTTTCCATCAAATATGTTTTTTTATTTTATATTGCAAGGTCTGTCTTGGAATTTGCAATAGCTTCGATGCTTGGAAAACGTTACCGTTCGTTTGAAGAAGGGCCTCGGTAATCAATTTTGTTTCCATCTCAATCATGGCCTCACGAAGCGGAAGTATTTTTTCGAATGGGTTGCGCTTCTTTAAAAACTGGGGCAAATCTTCAAGATTCAATACATCATTCTCCGTATGGTTCATCATGAATTCTATCGTATGTTTAAGTTCCCTTACATTTCCAGGCCAATCATATTTCCGAAAAAAATCCTTTGTCTTCTCATCCATGCCTTTTATGGACAGTCCTAATTTACTGTTAAATATTGATATGAAATGTTCAGAAAGAAGCTCTATATCATCAATCCGCTCCCTTAGCGGAGGCAGCTCGTAGCTCAATACGTTCAATCGGTAAAATAAATCCGGCCTTAGCCTATTTTCCGATACGGCCTTTTTCGGATCAATATTCATCGCTGCCATGATCCTGACATTCACCTGTACACTTTTTGTGCCACCTATCCTCCTGATGAACCCATCTTCARGCACGCGCAGAAGCTTTGCCTGCAAGTCAATCGGCATCGATTGCAATTCATCCAAAAACAAGGTTCCTCCGTTGGCCAATTCAAACAATCCCTGTCGCTCCACAGCACCAGTGTAGCTTCCTTTTGCCGTACCGAATAGAAGCGATTCCAATAAACTTTCTGGTAAGGCCGCACAATTTTGAGCGATGAAAGGTTCATTACTGCGGCTCGATTCCTGGTGGATGCTTTGAACAAAAAGCTCTTTTCCTACACCGCTTTCCCCATAAACCAATACTGATGAGGTGGAGCGGGCAGCCTTTTTACCTTGGGATATCAAACCTTTAAACCCCTTATCACTTGTCAGGATTTCAGTGAAAGAATACAATCCGCCGTTCCCAGTCGTTTTCCTTTGAGGACTTTTGATTGTCTTGAGCGAGCTTTCCAGATCAGCTAACCTTTCCGATAATTGCTTCAAGCTTGAATAATCCTTTGCAATCTCGATTGCACCTATCATAAACCCATCTACATATATGGGTAGAGTAGTATTTAGCGTCTCAATGATACGCCCATGAGCATTTACATACGATTGACTATAGTTATAGATTGGTTTTTCAGATTTAATGACCCGGAGTAACGTCGATGATTTGTGATTCAAAGAAGGGAACGCTTCAAGCAACGGTTTCCCGAGCACTTCACTTCTTTTCATCCCATCATGATTGGCGGCCACTTCGTTATAAAAGATGGTCTGTCCTTTTGGATCTATCACATGAATGCCTTCATCAATGGTTTCTAATATCGCTTCCAACACTTCACTTGTATTAAAAAATTCACTAGGCAAGCTATCCCTCCTCAATACCTTCTTGCTAGATGTATATGAGGAAATGCCAAAAACTTGTCATGAACCGCCTAAAAATGAGCATTCAACTAAAGTTTTTCACCCAAAGATTCATATCTTCCAGCTTATCAAAGATATAACAATTATTGGCCAAACGTCCGCGGTACGAGTATCCATGCTGATGCAATGCAGCATTCATGCCGAACGAGAGCGACCGGGCAATCGAATAGATACAATAAATGCCGTGTGAAATAAGATAGTCTTCAAGCGCGGAAATCAAGTGTTTCATCAAGCCGTACTGCCGATGTTCCGGCAATGTCGCACAATCAGTGATTTCTGCATTATGGTAAAAGGAATTAATTTCTGCGGAAGCAGCACTTACGATCCTCTCTTCATGGACATAAATATAAAAAACCGTTCCCATTTCCATGCACTTTTTCACATATACCGGATCATTCATCGGTGTGGGATACACCTCGAAAACCTTCCCATACAGTTGGGCCAGCTGAAGTGCATCTGCCACTTCAGCTTTACGGCCTTGATAGGCTGACGGCGGTTCATCCAGTCCGGATTTAATCGGCAGCATCTGAACATCGGTAAGGATTTGATCTTCCCTTTCCCATTCAGCACTATTGCGCCTTTCATTCCGGTTATATTTAACAAGGAAGAAACAATCGCTTCCCAAAAAGAATTTATCGATGCTTCCTTCATATAGGAAGCCCTGAGCAAGCAATGCCATAACGTTTTCCTTGCGGGACTTGAAGATGATTTTTTCTGCTGATATGCTTTTAGCCACCTTCAAGGTTTCCTCCACGCATTCTTGAAAATGCCCTAGATAGTCATCAACCCTGATTCGCTTATTAAAATGGTCGATCGTAATATGTATGGTGCACATTGGCTTTCGAATTCTTTTTTCGATGATTCCAGCCTCCATTTGTCCCGCTCCTTTCACATCTTCGAAAATTGTTGCGAAAGGCCTGACCCTTCCCGGATCAGACCTTGGAAAAATGATTATTCCTGGTCCACCCCACACCATTCAATAATGGTCAATGCGATGATTTCTGCAACTTCCAACATTTTATCCACCTCTATATATTCGTTCGAATCATGGGCCATCTTCGTTTCCCCCGGTCCAAACACAACGACGGGGGTAGAACCAACCGATGAAAGATACCCTCCATCCGTCGCCCATGGTGAAGCTTCGACAAGCGGTTCTTCCCCGACCACTTTTTCATAGTATGTGCTAATTGTCTTCATGAGCGGGTGATTGATTTCGAGATTGCCAGGCAGCCATCTGGCCCCAAACCATTCTAATTCAATAGGTCTTTCTTTGAACCATGCATCACTCTCGTTTAAAGCATCTATTCGCTCCTTCAGCGATTCTTGTGCATCTTCCATGGTTTCTGTAGGGGCGATGCCGAATCTTCCTTCCAGGACGGCTGTATCCGGCACGGAGGAAGGCCAATTCCCGCTTTGAATGCTACCAATATTGATTGGAATGGGGATAGGGACATTTTTATAGAGTGAATGACGGAGTGACTCATTCCGTTCTTGTTCAAGCATCTTGATTTCTTTCATTACAACAACCGCTTTATCAATTGCACTGACTCCTTCATACCTAGTGCCTCCATGTGCAGACTTGCCTTTTATTCTCAGTCGAAACCACATCGAACCTTGCTGTAA
>NZ_JBFUIQ010000184.1:0-5551 GCF_056401795.1 Peribacillus sp. P4_D6 | reverse complement strand
ATACAGAAGAAATGGCGAATACCATTGCAGAAGGAATCACAGAAATCAGTGATGTGAGTATCGAAAAGGTAGATATTATGGATGGTCCTGAAGCTTCCATGCTTGAAGATTACGATGGAATCATATTAGGAGCATATACGTGGGGAGACGGAGAGTTACCCGATGATTTTTTAGACTTTTATGAGGATATGGATCATA
Source organism: Peribacillus sp. P4_D6 (assembly GCF_056401795.1). NCBI lineage: Bacteria > Bacillati > Bacillota > Bacilli > Caryophanales > Bacillaceae > Peribacillus > Peribacillus sp. P4_D6. The sequence goes on along the minus strand of NZ_JBFUIQ010000184.1, from coordinate 5,353 downwards.
TTGATCTAACAGGAAAGAAAGCTGCGGTATTTGGTTCCTGCGATTCATCTTACCCACAATATGGTGCAGCCGTAGATATTTTGACAGAAAAATTAAGGGAACAGGGCGCTGTTATCGTCCTGGAAGGGTTAAAAGTGGAACTAACCCCAGATGATGAGGATATTAAAAACTGCCAAAATTTTGGGAGGGAATTTATAAAGAATAGTTTTGTCACTTCAATATAGAATTTGAAATTTTATGAGGAGAGAGAGGTGAAGGGAATGATCGGTAGGGAACATCGGATTTCCATTGCTACTTTAACTGATTATCATTTACAGGATTTTATAAGATGTCCTTATCAATTTTACTATTTTCATATAGAAGGAAAAACCACCAATCAATCGGATTGGAGGAAGATGGTTCAATTTGTGGTTAATCAAGTTGTAAGTCGATATTATAAACTTCCTCCAAAAAGTCAGACGACTAAGAAGGTTTTGGAGTTCATAGATGATCATTGGAGTGCCATTGAAGTACGTCAGTTCGAGTCGAAGATTCATTATTATAAGGCTCTTGCTAATATTACAGATCATTTACTCCAATGTTTAACTACTGAAAGAATTGAAAATCCACCTTTGTTTTTATATGAAAAATTTAACATGAATATGGATGAGTTGGGGACCGAACTTTCCTTAACTTTTGAAGTGGCAGAATGGTCAGGCAACTCATTCATCATAAAGAAGTATTTAGTTGATACAGATGAAGAAATGAATCTTTTATTTAATAATATGATTTCGGTATTTTGTAAAAAGGCATTTGGTCAATTACCGGAAAGAATAGAGATATACTCGCTTATGGAAGGTAAAAAAGAAACATTTATACCGACCAAGAAGGATGTTTCTGGTGGATTGGAATACCTCAACATGATCAAGAATCTTTTACAAGAACCCAAAAAGTATTTGAAAACGGATTCCTTAGCAGTTTGCAAAAGCTGCTCTTACCAAAAAAGATGTTATGAAGGAATTAATATAAACCAAGAAAGATTTACTAGTCAAAAATCGTGTTAAAAAAACTGTAATTTCAATCTGTATTATTACTAATTATAGTTTATTAAAGAGAAAAGAAGCGTTCCTAGCTTTTGCCTAATTAACTGAATCAGAGAAATATCCTTCCAAAAAGGTTTTGGAGGGTTATTGGGCATGGCCCAAAATAGTGGAAAATGAAAATTTTAGAGTAGGATTTGACATGCTATTTTTAACGAGGGCTGTTAAAGCAACCATTGTATTAAGCAAAAAAAGAATGAGATTTGAGCGTAAAAAGTAGAATTGTCTATTTATTACATTTTGTATTCCAAGAATAACCTCGACAGAATATAAACTCAAAACCAAAATCAAAGCAGTTAAGTCATAATCAAATCATTAAAAATGGAAAAAAATAGATTATTAAAAGGAAATTCCATACTTTTGTTGAACATGAATATTGAGGAACATTTTAATTGTTTGGAATTGTAATCGTTTACATCTAAGCCTTTAACATATTTTATTTGTTCATGGTAGTAATTATCAGTAATAAAAGAATGGAGGTTAACCCATGGTTAGCACGATGGCAATCAATAAGGATGATTCCCGTTCCTTTCTAACGGAAGAACACCTATTATTTAAACAATCAATTCGTGAATTTCTCGCCAAGGAAGCTGTCCCCTTTTATGATCAATGGGAAAAAGAGGGGGAAATACCTTACTCATTTTGGGAAAAGGTAGGAGATAATGGATTTTTATGTCCATGGATTGAAGTGGAATTCGGTGGAATAGGAGCAAATTTTGGATATTCTGTTGTACTGGCAGAGGAATTGGAGAGGGTGGGTTCAGCCTTGGGGGGAATATCCATTCATTCTGATGTTGTAGCCCCTTATATTGCTTCATTCGGAACAATAGATCAAAAACAAAGATATTTACCAAAGTTCATTACAGGGGAAATGATTTCTGCCTTTGCATGGACAGAGCCGGAAATGGGATCGGAATTAGCTGATATTCAAACCACAGCCATCAAGAAAGATGGCTATTATCTTCTCAATGGAGCCAAAACGTTCGTTACAAATGGCTTTAAAGCTGACTTCATGATAGTAGCATGCAAAACAGATCTAAATGCTGTTCTTCCMAAGGACGGAATCAGTCTACTGCTCATTGATAAAGATACACCAGGGTTATCACGGGGTAGAAAGCTTAGTAAACCAGAACAGGGAAGCCTAGGTACAGCCGAACTATTTTTCGATGATGCTTCAGTTCCAGTTGGCAACCTCCTTGGGGAGGAAGGGAAGGGCCTTTCATATATCATGCAAAAACTGCAGCAGGAAAGACTAATCTGTGCGATCAGTTCTATAATGGCAGCAAAAGACATGCTTCACTTGACGATGAATTTTATAAAAAGTCAAAAAGCTATTGATAAGAAAAGAAGTGCATTTAAAAATGCACAGTTTACCATCGCTGAAATTGCGACAGATATTCAACTGGGAAGAACGTTTATTGATGGGTTGATCTGTAAACATATGACTGGGGAGAATATCATAACTGAAGTATCGATGGCTAAACAATGGGTAACGGAGATGTCTAAGCGAATATCTGATAAGTGCATGCAGCTGCATGATCGTTACGGAAGTATGGGTGACGATAAAATTGCCCGGCGTCATCGGGACATTTCTTTGCCAACATTATTTACAGGGACAGATGAAACTATAAAAACCCTGATTGCTAAAAATATAGGATTTTAATTCATTTTTAATACTATAAATCTATCAAACTGCCTCAGTTAAAATGGGGCAGTTTTTTTTACAATTTTTTCAATATAAATACAATGAACTAGTTTTTTATAAAAAATGGTTTAAACAGTTTACCTTATGGGTACAAGAGACTGTGCATATGAAAAATTAATATTTTTGTAAAATTTGTAATTGTATGCGAATGATGGAGGTGCTTTTTATGTTAAAAATCGAAAATGTATCGAAAATCTATAAGGGAGGAAAGAAAGCTGTAAAAAATATATCATTGGATATTAAAAAAGGGGAGTTCATTTGCTTCATTGGTCCGAGTGGATGTGGAAAGACAACGACAATGAAAATGATTAACCGTCTTATCGAACCATCTGAAGGCAAGATACTTATTAATGGTGAAAATATCATGGATAAAGACCCAGTCGAGCTTAGAAGACAGATTGGGTACGTTATCCAGCAAATCGGCCTTTTCCCTCACATGACCATTCTTGAAAATATCACCCTCGTTCCAAAACTTCTTAAATGGAATGAACAGAAGAAAAAGGAACGCGCACTGGAATTGCTTCAGCTTGTYGATATGGGACCCGAATACCTGGAAAGGTATCCCTACGAATTGAGCGGCGGACAGCAACAAAGGATAGGCGTTCTCAGAGCGCTTGCGTCCAATCCTCCACTCATTTTAATGGATGAACCTTTTGGCGCACTAGATCCAATCACCCGCGATGCCCTTCAGGAGGAGTTTAAAAATCTGCAGCGCACACTTGATAAAACAATCGTTTTTGTTACGCATGATATGGATGAAGCCATTAAGCTAGCCGACAGGATCGTCATCTTAAAGGCTGGTGAAATCGTCCAAGTGGGAACACCGGATGAAATCCTCAGAAACCCAGCCAATGAGTTTGTTGAAGAATTCATCGGCAAAGATCGTTTGCTTCAAACAAGACCCAATGTTGAGTTGGTTGAACAAATCATGAGCCGAAACCCAATTTCCATTACAGAGGAAAAATCCCTTACCGATGCTATTACGATAATGCGCGAGAAAAGGGTCGATTCTTTACTTGTGGTCGATGAGCAAAATGTTTTGAAAGGGTTCGTAGATGTTGAAACGATCAGTGAATATCGAAAAAAAGCTAAATTTATCAGCGAAGTCATCAATACTGAAATCTATTCAGTGAAACAGGATACTTTAATCCGTGATTCCGTTCAAAAGATTTTAAAACGAGGTTTCAAATACGTGCCTGTAGTTGACCAAAATAAACATTTGGTCGGAATTGTCACTAGGGCTACATTGGTCGACATCGTATATGACAGCATTTGGGGAGAGGAAGAAAATCAAGTGGCAGAAGTAGTAGAAATGTTTTAGGAGGTGTAAGAGATGGAAACAATGCTCGATTTTTTACAAACGAACTGGCAAGAATTGATTTTTAAAGCATGGGAGCACTTATATATTTCCATGATCGCTGTTTTCCTTGGAATAATAGTCGCTGTACCACTAGGGATAATGTTGACACGAATGAAAAGGAGCGCATCGATTATAATCGGAATTGCGAATATTATGCAGACATTGCCAAGCTTAGCGGTTCTCGCCTTTTTCATTCCTTTCCTTGGCGTTGGGAAAACACCCGCAATCATTGCGTTATTTTTCTATTCCGTTTTACCCATACTCAGGAATACATACACAGGCATTAAAGGAGTAAATGAAAATCTGCTGGAATCCGGAYGGGGCATCGGGATGTCAAGCTGGGAGAGGATTCGTCTGGTAGAATTCCCGCTTGCACTTTCCGTCATTATGGCTGGTATCCGTACGGCTTCCGTCTATTTAATTGGATGGGCCACCTTAGCTTCCTTTATTGGAGGCGGTGGCTTGGGAGATTACATTTTTATCGGTTTGAATTTATACCAAACAGAATATATCATCGCTGGTGCAGTTCCGGTAATCATCATGGCTATCCTGGTTGATTATGTATTCTCGATCATAGAGCGAAAAGTCGTACCAAAAGGCTTGAAAGGCATGAAGGAAGTTGCTTGAGGAGGATTACCATGAATAAAAAAATAAGAAATACAATTTTAATGGCTCTTATCGTTTGTGCATTAATGATCACCGGCTGTTCTTTGCCTGGTTTAGGGTCATCATCTGAAACAACTGTAAAGATCGGTGCCCAAAGCATGACCGAATCCGAAATCCTGGCGAACATGATCGCTCAACTCCTTGAAAGGAATACGGAACTTGATACGAAAATCATCAAAAATCTAGGTTCGAATTTCGTTCAGCAAAAAGCGATGGAGACCGGTGATATAGATATAGCCGCAACTCGATATACAGGGACTGATTTAACGAGTGTCCTGGGACAGGAAATCGAAAAGGACCCAGTAAAGGCGATGGAAATTGTTCAAAGGGAATTCAAGGAACAATACGGGTTCAAATTTTTTGATTCTTATGGATTCGATAACACATATGCCTTTACGATTTCAAATGAATTGGCTGAGGAAAATGGGTATCAGAGAATATCGGATTTGGAAAAGGATGCAGATAATTTAAGGTTAGGTGTGGATAGTGCTTGGCTGAAAAGAAAAGGGGATGGTTATAAAGGATTCGTCGATACATATGGAT
>NZ_JBFUIQ010000183.1:0-5691 GCF_056401795.1 Peribacillus sp. P4_D6 | reverse complement strand
AAATCATACTTCTCTAATAAAGCTCTCAACTCTAATTTCGCCATAGCTGCCCCTTGACGAATACCAATCGAACGATTGGCTGCTTCTTTAAGTGCTCGTATCTTCTTTAAGCCTATACTGCGTTTTACCACTTGTCTTAAGGAAAGTAAGAGCTCTTCATCCGTATACTTAACAAGTTCATATGGCAAGGCTTCTAGCTTTAGAAAATGAATAGCTGCCTTGCCTTCCCAACTTTTGAACACCGTCAAAAATTCGGGAAAGTAACGATCAAGCCAGTTATGAACTTGTCCCTGAACGACCTGTAAGTCAACGTTGAGAAGATCGCGAAGTTTTTTTGCCACTCGGAGTTCTGCATAAATTCCTTGTGGAATTGTTGGTTCGGCGTATCTTCCGTCCTTGACTAACTGTGCGATGACTTTTGCATCTTTCACGTCATTTTTTGTAGGTGAATTATCGTCTAATTCTTTACTTCGTTTAACATGTAGTGGATTGACAGATACGAACTTAATATTATTCTCTTTTAGAAGATGAGCTAGATTTAACCAGTARTGACCMGTTGGCTCCATGCCTACAATCACTTGATTTAGCTTACACTCTTTAACAAGTTGGKTAATCCAATCTAGAAACGAATGAAATCCTGCTTTCGTATTTTCAAAGAAACACGTTTTACCCAGTTCCAATCCTCTAWAATCTTGTGCTCTCGCGACATGATTGTGCTTGGCGATGTCAACTCCGACAATTAAGGTTTCAGAAGTAATTTGAGTGATTTTATGATTTTGGTTATAATTCATTGTGAGGCCTCCGATAGATGTTTTTGTCCTTTTTAGCTGGCCAGCTCAGGACACATTCATCTTATCAAGAGGTCTTTTTTCGTTCAAACCTCATTTTCAGTTATTACAGGAATGCTGCCCCGTTAGTTCCATAAGGGCTATGCTGTACCCCAGAACGAAAAATTCTTTTTGCTATGAATTTTAGAGAAAAGTATCATTTCTTTCGTTAAGGATTACTCTTCTTTTTTGTGTGAAATTGAGACAATGAAAAAATATAGATAAAAACTTAAAATGTTTGTTATAATATAAACTAAATACAACATAGTTTGGTTTTTGTGGTGTTTCGCTCTGTTTCGAAATGCGTCGTTGGCGAAGTTTAAAGTTAGATATATTAAATGGATATACTTTGATTGAAATAGAAGTATTACTGGCCATCCTCCTAAACGTAAAGATGAGTTCAACACTTTGTTCTGATGATTCCGAATGTTATGAATATCATGGTAGTCATAGACAGATCTTTAATCACTTTTATTAAAAAAACATACCAAACTATATTTACTGGAGGGAAAGTAATGGCAAAAGCACTTTATATTAGTAGTTTTGGAGAAGGACATGTGAATCCAACGCTAGGATTAGTAAATGATTTAGTGAAACGTGGGGAACATATTGTCTATTATTCATCCAATGACTTTGAGGAGAAAATTAAAAAAACAGGTGCTGAGTTTCGCCCTGTTGACCAAGGGGCACAGAGAAAACTTCAAGAAAGTAGTAATCTTCTACACTCCCAGCCGCAAGAATATTTGCTACAATTTCTGAGTGCATTGGAAATGATGACAGATACTATTTTAGATGAAATTTCAAAAGAAACTTATGATTATATTTTATACGATGCACAATCGTTAACAGGAAAATGGATTGCACATCAAAGTAAGTTATTATCTATTGTCACTTGGACCACTTTTGCATTTTTACAAGATCCAAAATCAAACATGGAACTTACAGGGACGAGTGATATGAAACGAAAACAAGAGAGTTTGGCCATGCTACGAGCATTTTTGGGATTGGAAGAAATAGAAAAATGTAAAAAACACTTAGAAAAGAAATATGAAGTTCCGTTACCTGAAAATTTCTTGCTCTGTTCTGGCTCTGGGGATCTGAATATCGTCTTTACTTCTTCTTATTTTCAAAGAAATAGCCATGATTTCAAGGGTAATTATATTTTTGTCGGCCCTTCAATTATGGATAGTAAGAATCTAGGTGATTTTCCAATTGATACATTAAAAGAAAAGCGTGTTATTTTTATTTCTATGGGGACCATCCTAAACAAACAATTTGATCTTTATCAAAAATGCTTCACAGCTTTAAAAGATTTGGATGTTAAAGTGGTACTTAATATAGGGCGGAAATTAACAGTAGAACAGCTGGGAAATGTACCAGACAACTTTATTATTCGTAATTATGTTCCTCAATTGGACGTACTTCGTCAAACGGATGTCTTTATAAGCCATTGTGGCATGAATAGTACAAGCGAATCACTTTATTTCGAAGTGCCCTTAGTTATGCTTCCAATGACGAATGATCAACCTATAGTGGCCCAGCGAGTAAAAGAACTTGGAGCAGGAGTTATATTAGATATTCAGCAACTAACAGTTGAAAATCTAAAACAAGCCGTTAGTGAAGTTTTCCAAAATCCGATTTATAAGGAAAATGCGAAAAAAATTAGTCGATCATTCCGTGATGCAGGCGGGTATCTCAAAGCAGCTGACGAAGTTTTCAAATTCACTCGTTCATAAAAGGACCTTTTCTGAAGTTCGGCTAATCCTGTCACCAATATAAGTGTCCCTAAGAAAAACATATATACGGCATTAATTCGGTTTCAGTTATTAGACTATAACTTGATAGAACAATAACAACTATTGCTAAGATAACTCTAACTATTTTCAAAAAAATATTTCCCACTAGTAAGTTCTGTACAATTTCTTATTTAATCCTACCATTTAACACCTTTTCATTTGTGCGAAAAATGGAATTTCCTTCTGCAACTATCCTGCCCCGTTAGTTCCGTAAGAAAAAGGTTGCCGCAGCAACCTATTATGTTCGTCTGTTGGTTCAAGCCGTTTAGCTGGAACATGGTAAATAGTGTTTACCTTATTAGGAKGAATATGCGGTCCACCGGCTACATAGCCGGTGGCTTTTTCATTATGTAAAACAATTAGTTTTTTCCAATGCCAAAGACTGTACTTTCATTAAAAATCAAATGACAGTTCAGGCATGAATTGATTCATATGTTTTTGGATTTCGTTATATTTGTCAGACTGATCACTCAAGGTTTTCATTGGAATGATCTCATATGGGCGGTTGACCCAGGTTGGCAGGAATTTTGGATTTTGCAGTTCGATTTTCACATCATCCCCGGTTTGGATTTTCTTTACGCCAATTTGCATAATACCGCCGATGTCTTTGTAATCTCCCTGCTGGCCGGATAAGAAATTCCCAAGCGAATAAGCCACAAATGCCCGTTCGCCGTTTGGTTTTGTAAGCCATGAAACAGGCTGCAAAACGTGTGGGTGGTGGCCAATAATAATATCAGCACCTGCATTAGCTGTCGTTTGAGCAAGCAGCTTTTGTTCATCATTAGGCAACCGTTCATACTCTTTGCCGAAATGCAGACTGACCACAACGACATCTGAAACTTTCTCTGCTTCTTTAACTTCCGTCTGGATTCTCGTGGTATCAATTAAATTCACAAGATGCGGCTTCCCCGCAGGAACAGGAATCCCGTTCGTTCCATACGTATAGCTGAGAAACGAAAAGGTAATATCGTTTCTTTTTAATATTCGAATGATCTTCTGGTCTTCAGACGATTGATAAGCTCCTGTATAAGGCATCCCAATACTGTTCCAGTGGTTAAGCGCATTCAAAATGGCCTTTTCTCCTCGGTCAAGTGTATGGTTATTGGCGATTGTCACGAGATCAACCCCGTTTGCCTTTAGAGCATCTCCCACCTCTACTGGTGAATTAAAGGAAGGATATGATGAAAGCCCTATTTCTTTCCCGCCAATCATCGTTTCCTGATTAGCCACCGTAATATCCGTTTTTCCCAGATAGGGCTTCACAAATCGGAACATCGGATTAAAGTCATACGAGCCGTTTGACTTGCGGGCGGGTATATACACCCTATCGTGAATTAAAATATCTCCCACAGCGCCTATGGTTGCTGAAGTTACTTTTTGTTTCGGAACAGGTGTATGAGCTTGAGATGAAGCGTTGTCGGGTTTAAGTTTCTTTTTATTTTCTGCCTTTGTTTCCGAGACTTTTGGTTCCTCTTGAAATTGACCTTTTACAAATGGTGCAAGAATCCATAACAAACACATAAATGTAGCTAGAAACACTAGTATTCTTTTCATGGCAAATGCTACCTCCTACTATTATAGTAGGGTGTTTTTAGGAAATAACAACAAAAATATCTATTTGATATTTAAAATGAACACATCATTCGTTTGAAACAGAGTACGAAATAGGAAAAAAAGTTAGACATATCATGTGTTGCTATATCAGATGTGCTTGCTATCTCAGATATGCCTCCTGTATCTGAAAGCACATGTCGAACAGCTTTTCAAGAAATCGAAATACCTAGTAAGTTTTGAGCACACTCATAGTAGACTATTAAAAAGTGTTACTTTTGGAGATAATTTGCACTTTTTTGAGTGCTATTTTGCACGTAAAAGAATCAACTGTAGGGATTGATCAATAGGTCCTCCTGAACCCCCATATTAGCGTAAATAAAAAGAATCCATTTTGAAAAAGATGATCAAAATGGATTCTTTTCTAGTGATTTAGTATACAGTTTTTATAATATAGTATGATTATTTTTAGTGATCCTTATAGAACTAACCAGCTAATAGGATGTCAATATCTTTCTCTAAAATTTTCATTTCCCTTATGATATACTATTTTTGTTCATGACAAATAACCCTCCAAAACCCTTTTGGAAGGATTTTTCTCTGTTTCACAAAATCGTTAATCAGGCTAAATCTAGGAATGCTTCTTTTCTCTTTAATAAAGCGTAAATCCAATGAAGCAACTTATTCATACAGGCAACGATTGACACTTTGGCCGGTTTTCCTTCTGATTTTTTCTTATCATAGAAGGCTTTAAGCTTTTTGTTCCTTGAACTTCTTATGCCACATAGTACGGCAAGATACAGAGAATGACGTAGTCTGCTCGAACCTCTTTTAGTAATACGATTAATGGTTTCCGTAAACTTACCCGATGAGTGAACACTTGGATCTACTCCAGCGAAGGCAACTAGTTTTTTCGGGTGATTAAACCGATCGATTTCACCAATTTCAGAGATAATCGTGGCTGCGATTTTTTCTCCGATACCCGGAATCGATTGGATGATCTTATATTCTTCCAGTTCATTTGCCAGGGCCACTATWCGATCTTCCAACTCAGAGAGGTGYCCCTGGTAATGAAAAAGCAACTCAATATACATACTAAGATTGATTACGTGACTTTGATACACGTTTATTTGAAATGGATTTCGAGACGCGGAGTCCATTATTTTTTTTGCTTTTTCCCATGCCCATTGATCCGATCGGCTAGGACAGMACTCTATAACACTCTCTGCTAGTTTACGTTCCCCGGCTGCCAATACCGCCTCTGAAGTGGGATATTCCTTTAATATCAATAAAGAAACCCTTGAATATAGATCCCCAAAAACCTTCCGGTATTCTGGAAACACTTGATCTAAAATGGTGTGAGACTGAAGTTTAGCTTCCACATACATATTCGTTACGATTTCCTGTTGTCTGGACAAATTCCGAAGGTCTAATAGCTGAATTCCTCTAATTTTATGAGGTTCTAAATCCTCTTTGTAATACAGCACACACAACTGGTACGCATCGATAGCGTCCGT
>NZ_JBFUIQ010000182.1:0-5822 GCF_056401795.1 Peribacillus sp. P4_D6 | reverse complement strand
GACAAACGGAACGCTAAAGATAACCTCATAGCTAAATTTGCTTTTACAGAAGCGCAAGCTGAAGCCATTGTCTCCTTGCAGTTATATAGGCTGACAAATACGGATATTACAGCACTTGAGGCAGAGGCAGCGGAATTGAAGGACAAAATTGAAGAATTGACAAAGATTCTTGGAAGTGAAAAGGTTCTTCTTCAAGTAATTAAAAAAGAACTTCGATTCATTAAAAAGGGTTTTGATGACGGACGGCGTTCCAAAATCGAAAAAGAAATTGAAGAAATCAAAATAAATCTTGAAGTCTTGATTGCGAGTGAAGACGTAATGGTTACCGTGACGAAAGAAGGCTATGTCAAACGGACATCGTTACGATCTTATGCAGCGTCAGGAGGGCTTGATTTTGGCATGAAGGATTCCGATCGACTGCTCCAGAGGCTGGAGATGAATACAACAGATGTCCTGTTGCTGTTCACGTCCAAAGGGAACTACCTCTATTGTCCAGTTCATCAGCTTCCTGATATTCGCTGGAAGGAAACCGGTCAGCATATCGCTAACATCATTCCAATCGACAGGGAAGAGCAAATCATAAAAGCGATTCCAATCAAAGATTTTACCATGCCGGAATTCTTAGTTTTCATCACGAAAAATGGTATGGTGAAAAAGACAGAATTAGCTTCCTATAAAGCTCAGCGTCATTCAAAACCGCTGGTTGGTGTCAATTTAAAAGGTGACGATGAACTGGTCGATGTCCATCATACGAATGGACAGGCTGACCTTTTCCTAGTCACTCATAATGGCTATGGTTTATGGTTTGATGAAGAAGAAGTAAGTGTTGTCGGTGTCCGGGCAGCAGGAGTCAAAGGGATTAACTTGAAAGAAAATGACTATGTCATTGGCGGAAAGGTTTTGGCCAAGGATAGTAAAGAATCGATCTTTATCGTTACACAGCGCGGGGCCATTAAGAAAATGAAATTAACCGAGTTTGAAAAAACGAGCCGGGCAAAACGCGGTGTCGTGGTCTTGAGGGAATTGAAATCGAATCCTCATAGGGTCATTGGTTTCGATATCATTAACAAAACCGACAGTCTATTCATTCTTTCCGAAAAGGGAACCATTGAAACGATTCATGCCGCTTCATTAAAAAATCATGATCGATATACGAATGGATCATTTGTTTTTGATGAAACGGTTAGTGGAAAGGCGAAAGAATTATGGAAAATATCATTGGAAGATGACACCGCCATGGAGCAGTGAATCATTTTTTGAACGGGATGCTGACCTTGATCAGCATCCCGTTTTATTTTCCTGAAAATGATCAGTATATCCACAGGCCAGCACTACTGTTGGGTCTTTGAAAGCAAGTTCTTAATTCAAAAATGAGTTATTGAGTCAAATTTAAATCCTAGAATTATGAACCTGGAATTATTAAAAACGCAGCAAATAATTCAATTTTGAATTTTAGCATTAACTGAATCAACGTATCAAAACGATTTATTTTTGGCACACTCCTTGCATGTTGTTAGTATGACTTCTTTATTTTTGAATGAAGAAAGGGGAGGACAAATGGATAGACCTTGGATAAAGCATATCCCGTCCGGAAATCCAATAGAGATTGATATTCCTGAAATTTCATTGACAGAACTATTTTTTCAATCAGTCGAACAGTATTCGGATAATACAGCGGTAACGTTCATCGAGAAAAGGTATACATATTCAGAGTTGGGGAAGTTAGTGAAAAAATGTGCCCGCTTGCTTGCTGATGAAGGGATTGGAAAGGGAGATCGTGTGGCTATCATGCTTCCTAATTGTCCCCAATATCCAATTGGTTTTTTTGGAACTCTTTTGAATGGAGCCATTGTTGTCCAAATCAATCCAATGTATAAGGCGTACGAATTAATGCATGTCCTGAAAGATTCAGGTGCAAGGCACATCATTGTACTCGACGATTTATTGCCCATAGTTGAAACTGTCATAGCTGAAACCGATGTTGAAAAGGTGTTGAGCGTGTCGCTGGAAAAGGGCAAATGTGAAATGACAAAAAAACTGCTATCTGTTACAGAGGCGGATTTCACTGTGGAGATTGAACCTGCTAGAGATGTCGCCGTCCTCCAATATACTGGAGGAACGACAGGGCGTTCTAAAGGCGCGATGCTAACCCATCGTAATATCGTAGCCAATACGCTGCAAAGTGCAGCCACTTCAAGAATCAATACTCAAAAGGGGAAGGAAAGGGTACTGGGCGTTTCCCCATTATTTCATGTTTACGGCATGACTTCAGGGATGAACCTGACGTTTTATAATGGCGGGGAATTAATTCTTGTATCCCGATTTCAGGTAACGGAGATCGTCGATATTATCACTAATCTTAAACCGACTATTTTTCCAGGGGTACCGACGATGTATATTGCTTTATTACAATATTACCAGTCCCATCCATTTGATTTGCATACTTTGACATCTTGCGTTTCGGGTTCGTCACCATTGCCATTGCATGTATTGTCAAGGTTCAGCGAACTTAGTGGAACAAAGATTGCTGAGGGCTATGGACTGTCCGAGGCGTCACCAGTCACGCACCGGAATCCAGTCAGCGGCCTGCAAAAACCAGGAAGTATCGGGATTCCGATACAAAATACGGATGCCGCCATAATTGACAGCATTACAGGAGAGCCAGCCCTCTTGGTTGATACACCAGGTGAATTGGTCATAAAGGGTCCACAGGTAATGAAAGGTTATTGGGGCATGCCTGAAGAGACGAAGAAGACGATTCAAAACGGATGGCTGCATACCGGTGATATGGCCAAGATGGATGAAGATGGCTTCTTTTACATTGTGGGACGGAAGAAAGAGATGATCATCGCAGGCGGATTTAATATTTATCCAATTGAAATTGAAGATATACTATACAGCCACCCTAAGGTTCTGGAAGCTGCCGTCTTTGGCGTTCCCGATCAATATCGCGGTGAAACGGTACATGCAGCGGTAGTTCTAAAACCAAGTGAAAGAATAACTGAAAACGAATTGAAGGATTATTGCCGAAAGCAGCTCGCTGCCTTCAAGGTCCCAAAAGCAATCACATTTGAAAGTGAACTTCCGAAGACGGCGGTCGGTAAAATTTTAAAACGCAAGCTTCAAGAAAAACATATCGCTCATTCGAACTAGATATGAAAGCGTTAACAACCAATTCGTAGATAAAGGGGAATGCAAATGGACTTTCGCTTAGATGAAGACATCCTGCTACTTAAAGAAAATATACGCCAGTTTATCGAGGAACAAATCGATCCATTTTCCATGCAGATAGAGGATGAAGATCATATCCCGGAATCCATCATAAATTTATCGAAGGAAATCGGGCTATTCGGACTTAGTATCCCGGAAAGGTATGGCGGACTCGGAATCGGGATGGTGGGAAAATGTGCTTTATATGAGGAAATCGGTAAAACACATAATGGATATACCACTCTGATTGGGGCCCACACCGGTATAGGGACGGTAGGGATAGTTGAAATGGGCAATGAAATGCAAAAGGAAAAATATCTACCAGATATGGCAAGCGGTAATAGAATTGGCGCTTTTGCTTTAACTGAGCCTGCAGCGGGGTCCCATGCTACGAATCTCAAAATGACGGCGGTCAAAAATGGCGATAAATATATTTTAAATGGTACCAAGCATTATATAACGAATGCAGATGTAGCAGATATTTTTACAGTTATGGCCGTTACGGACAAAGATAAAGGGGCGAAAGGGATCACCTCATTCATAGTAGAAAAGGATTTTCCGGGTTTTAGAGTTGGTAGCCTGGAAAGGAAGATGGGTCTTCGAGGCTCACATTCGGCCGAATTATTTTTTGAAGATTGCGAGGTTCCTGCTGAAAATGTACTGGGGGACGTCGGCCAAGGGTATGTAAATGCCTTGAAAATCCTTGCAAATGGCCGGGCAGGCCTTGCTGCCCGTAATTTGGGGTCCTGTCAATACCTGCTCGATCTTTCTACCAAATATGCCACAGAACGTGAACAATTCAATGTCCCGATCATTGATCATCAAGCCGTATCCCATATGATTGCCGAGATGGCAATGGAAATAGAAGCACTTCGCTCATTCACATACAGGGTCGCATGGATGGTCGATCAGAAAGAAAAAATCATTAAAGAAGCGGCCATGCTTAAGTTGTATGGTTCGGAAGTATATAATCGTGTCGCTGATAAGGCCGTACAGATTCATGGCGGGATGGGATACATGAAGGATTATCCAGTTGAACGTTTCTATCGGGATGCCCGAATCACCAGAATATATGAAGGTACGTCCGAAATCCAAAAAAATATCATTACCGGACAATTGAAGAGAAAATATCAAAACTAGTCTAATTGGAAAGCGGAGGGGTTAATATGGATTTACGACTATCAGATGAACAAAAAATGGTACAAAAAACAATACGCAAGTTCGTGGAAAATGAATTGATTCCATTGGAAAATGAAGTGCTTCGCAATGAAATGGCAGGGAAACCTAGTTTACCAGAGGGGACATTGAAAGATTTACAGGAAAAAGCAAAAAAAGCGGGGTTTTGGGGCATCAATACCCCGGAGGAATATGGCGGGGCAGACCTAGGTCAGCTCATGATGGCAATTGTCTTGATGGAAGTGTCAAAAACGTTTGTACCATTCAGCTTTGGAGGTTCGGCTGATAACATCCTTTATTATGCAAATGAAGAACAGAAACAGAAATATCTGATCCCTACTATTAATGGTGAGAAAAAGTCCTGTTTTGCCATGACGGAGCCGGGGGCTGGGTCCGATACGCGAAATATTAAAATGACGGCAGTAAAAGAAGGAAATGAATGGGTGCTTAACGGAGAAAAAACATTCATCACTGGAGGAAATGATGCCGATTTCGTCATGGTCATTGCCGTAACTGACAAAGAACGTCATCAAGCAACCGGGACGGAAGGGGTAACCTGTTTCATTGTAGACCGTGATATGGGCTGGAGATCAGAATATATCAATACGATGGGAGAATGGGGACCGGCCGGTTTAGTTTTTGATAATGTCAGGGTACCCGAAGAAAACATCTTGGGGGAAGTGCATGGCGGTTATAAACTAGGCTTGGAATGGATTGGGTTTGCAAGATGGATCGTGGGCGCACGTGCTGTCGGTTCTGCGGAAAGATTGCTGCAAATGGCTATAGAATACGCTAAAGAACGAGTAACTTTCGGTAAACCGATTGCTGAGCGCCAGGCCATTCAATGGCAGATAGCTGATTCGGCCGTAGAAATTGAAGCTGCTAGATGGCTTGTATTGAATGCGGCTTTTACACTTGATAATGGAGAAGACAACCGCCATTTAGCTTCAATGGCTAAACTCTATGGAGCCAATATGGGGAATCGTGTCGTTGATCGTGTATTGCAGATTCACGGTGGCATGGGCTATACGAAGGAGCTTCCCATCGAACGCTGGTACCGCGAAGCCAGGCTTTGGAGGATTTATGATGGTACGGATGAAATACAGCGTATGATCATTTCCCGAAATTTGATTAAGGGACATGTTAAAGTAGGGCAATTTTTATAATAGATTAGGAGGAGACGATTATGACAGGGAKATTTTCAGGGAAAACGGCTTTAGTTACAGGTGGAAGCAGGGGGATTGGCCGGGCGATCGTCGAACTGTTTGCCAGTGAAGGCGCAAACGTGGCGATTATCGATATCAACGAAGAGGTTTTGACAGCAACAGGAAATGAACTAAGGGATAAGGGTTATACCATTTTTACCAAAGTGGCCAACGTGGTCAATCCAGAAGAGGTGGAAGCATCGATAAAAGAAATAGCCGACACATTCGGAT
>NZ_JBFUIQ010000181.1:0-5837 GCF_056401795.1 Peribacillus sp. P4_D6 | reverse complement strand
GGTGAGACCCCACAGGCGTTTACGCCGAGGAGGCTCACCGCCCGCCCCGCGGAAAGCGAGCATCTGGAGGGGAAATCAACCACACCGCACTACTTGGTAAATAGCAACAAAGTATGCGAAAACAGCCTAAAATAAAAAGATCAATAGGGATGTTTTTTTTTGATTGTCATCGATAAGATCTCCTTATGTTTTAGTCGTGCATTGTTTAAGAAAGCATGAATTTTTATGTTTATGGGTAAAGGAGTATTAAAATGAATAAAAGGAGTGAATGTACATGCTGAAGAAAAATACCTTAAAAACGGTGAAAAGGGATGATATGATTGATGTTACGACAGAAGTACAGGCATTCATCAAGGAAAAGGGGATTCAAGAAGGGGTAGCTCTTATATATTGTCCACATACGACTGCAGGGATCACGATCAATGAAAATGCTGACCCCGATGTCAAAAAGGATATATTAAGAAGATTGGATGAGCAATACCCATGGAATCATACATTGGATTTACATATGGAAGGAAACACGGCTGCCCATTTGAAATCAAGTACGGTTGGTTCTTCACAACAGGTGATCATCCATAAAGGGAGCTTAGTCCTTGGTACTTGGCAGGGTGTGTATTTTTGTGAATTCGATGGTCCAAGAGAAAGGCAATATTTTATTAAATTATGTGTCGACCAGTAAAATGGAAGGTTCAGCATGGATGAAGTGGGAGGAAGCGGAGTGGACGATGTTCGGATTGAAGGTAGTAAAGTCATATTGAGGAATGTAAATCAAGCCGATTTAAAACGTTTATGGAGCCTGAAATATGGCGAAACCGATCCGGAATGGAAAAAGTGGGATGCACCTTATCTCCCTCTTGAACTCATTGATTTCCATACGTTTATCGAAAAAGAAACGAAGCATAAAACCTATGATGAAAAAATCGGGACTTACTCCGAGCTATTAATGGAAAAAAACGATCAAATTATAGGATCTGTTGTATATTACTGGGAACATGAACCTTCACGCTGGCTTGAAATCGGAATTACTATTTTTGATCCCCAGTATTGGAATGGCGGTCATGGGACAGAAGCATTAATGATGTTCAGTGGGTATTTATTCGAAAACCTGGAGATTGAGCGGGTTGGACTTACAACTTGGTCAGGTAATGAACGTATGATCGCAGTTGGGAAAAAGGTAGGAATGCAAGTAGAAGGAAGAATGAGAAAATGCCGCTATCATGATGGTTATTATTATGATTCAATCAGAATGGGAATAATGCGGGAAGAGTGGGAATCATTAAAATTTCAAAGGTAAATTGAAACGTGAAAATATTTCCTGCATTTCCTTGGAAAAAATTTAGCACTGTTTTCTCCAATATGGTCTGTTATCCTAGGAAGGTGCTTAACGAGGAGGTAACAGGATGAAATTATCAGTATTAATATCCGTGATAATGACTCTAAGTGTCATCGTACTTGGTATAGCTTTTCCTAAGGGAACGACAACTAAAGCTTCTGATGGGGCAACTAAACATGTCATTAAACAAGGTGAATCGATTTGGGATATTGCAAAGCAGCACGGTGTTCCGATCGGTAAGTTAAAAGAAGTCAATCATAACGTAAATAATGTTGCCGAACCTGGTAAAACATTGATTATTCCACATGTAATGAATGATAAAGATAAAGAATTATTAGCAAGGCTTGTGCATGCAGAAGCCAAAGGGGAACCATACAGAGGAAAGGTCGAGGTGGCGGGAGTTGTTTTGAATCGCCTTGATAGCAATGAATTCCCTGATACGGTCCGGGAAGTGATTTATCAAAAAAACCAATTCTCGCCTGTTGGTGATGGCAGTATAAACAAACCGGCAGGAAAGGATGCCAAGAGAGCTGTCAATGAAGCATTGGCTATTCATGGCTACACAAATGATGCCTTGTATTTTTGGAATCCAAGTATTTCGGACAGCGAATGGATGAAACAATTAGAGGTAATAAAAATTATCGGCGGGCACCATTTTGCCATCTAAACTGCATCTTAAGAACCGGCTTTCCAAATGGGAGACCGGTTCTTTTTTTAGAAAACCGTTAAATGATATCAGCCCACATTTCGCGGGGATTCAGCTCATAAATGCTGTTTTCGCGGTACATGATGCTTCCGATAATGAGTTCACGTCTTATCGTTGCATAATCATCATGGAAAGACTGGATGAATTCATTCAGTTCTTTTTCTGGATATTTACGTCCCTTTTCCAGAAGGCTTCCAATATGATGAAGAACGATCATTTTCTTTTTTCTTTGTGCTGGTATAGTTTTTAGTCGACCATCTGGAGTATAAAAGTTTTCAAGGATCTTTTTATGTTCTAAAATCAGCTTTTGATTTTCCATTTTACTGGAGTCCCCCTTAGTTGAAACCATTTTAGGCAATGCTGACGAATAATGCTGCAGGACATCTTCATTCAAAAAATAATAGACCGTATTTTTTTCCCTCCGGTCCTTCACTAAATTAATGTCTTTCAATTTCGATAAATGGTGTGAGATGGTCGGAGCCGTCAATTTTAGTATACCTGCAAGTGCCTGTCCGTGTTTTGGACCGTTTGCCAGGATGGATATTATCCTGATCCTTGTCACATCACCAATCGTCTTGTGGAAAGCGACCAATTTTTCTAATTGCACTTTATCCCCCCTCATAATTAGATTAACATCTAATTAGATAATAATCTAATTAGTGGCAGTTAATCAAGTTACTATTCACTTTTCTATATTGCTTGGAAGATCTGATGTATACTTTAGGGGAATACTAAAAAAATTAATCCGGAATTAAGGAGCTGTAACATGGCCAATACTCATGTTTATACAAGAAAAGAAGAAGTGGTCAATGCGATAACCCACGGTGTCGGCGTTTTGTTGAGTATTGCCGCACTTGTGTTTTTAATCATATTTTCAGCCCAAACAGGATCGCCTTGGAATGTAGTCATTTCGGTCATATATGGTGTTTCCATGCTTCTTTTATACGTCTCTTCCACTTTAGTGCATAGTTTTCCAGAAGGTAAAACAAAGGATATTTTTGAAATCTTTGATCATTCAGCCATATATATATTCATTGCAGGAACATACACGCCAATCATGCTTCTTGTGATCAAAGGGTCACTGGGCTGGACACTGCTAGGTATCATTTGGGGAGTTGCAATCATTGGCGTCGTCTTCAAAGCTTTCTATGTGAAAAAATTCCTCTTCCTTTCGACGATCCTTTATATTGCCATGGGGTGGATGATCGTTATCGTTTGGGGACCACTTACAGCTACGATGCCTGCAGCGGGTATCCAGCTACTGATTGCAGGGGGATTGCTTTACACGTTCGGAGCCATCTTTTATGTTTGGCGGGGTTTTCCGTTCCATCACGCGGTTTGGCATGTATTCGTGCTTGGGGGAACTGCCACACACTTTTTTGCGGTATTGTTTTATATCCTTCCACAATGATCACTTGGCCGATTTGATGTATTTGAGAGATTGGTTGAGGTTTTAAATGACCCCCATTAGGAAATAAGAAAGGTATACAAACTAAAGGAGGAAAAAACTAATGGGGAGATCAATCAAAATATTATCAGTGCCGTTTGCCGCTATGCTTGTTTTGGCTGGATGCGGCGAAGAGAAAGATGAAGTGAAAAACCCCCCGGTTCAGGAAAATGAAAATCAAGCTGAAAATAATCCTGAAACAGGCAAGGATAATAATGAAAAACTGCCTTTCACATATAAGGATTTTCAATTAGAAGTGGATTATACCGGCAATGATAACGAATACGAAGCTGAATATGATACAATGGGAGCCCAAACAGAAGCTTCAATCGAGGACAAGCTTAACAAACACGAAGTTCACGGTGATGAAGCAATGAAAGAGTTGACCCCGATTCTAGAAAAATTGACATTCACTAAAGATTCAACAGATGAGGAAGTCATTCAAGAAGTGACAAAAGCTTTTAATTTGAAGGATGGCTATCAAGAATTTGATTTAGAGGTCGTTTTCGATGATGGTACGAAAAAAGAATATAAAGTGAGTAATAAGTAACTAAAATCCGTAACGATATTCTGCATGTTTCTGTGTGCCTTCAATAGTTGTCAAATTACTGTTCCTATAGTAAAATGATTACGGTTAGCAAAGGGGATAATATACATTTGCTATTCATATTCGGACTTATGGGGATAGGACCGCAATAAACACTTGCAAAAAAGATTCTTTTTTAAGAGTCTTTTTTTTTGCAGTGATCTGGAAGTTGAATATAGAAGAAAAGAGAGGATACCACAAGCGGTATCCTCTCTTCATTTACCCATCATTGGGATATTGGTGCATTTTTTTTTGGCAGCATATTAGCCGACGCTAACCTTGAACGGATTGTAATGCCAAGCCAAGATGCAAGGAATGCCTTTAAAACGCCTACGATTATAAATGGTGCAAAACCGCTGGCGAATGCCACTGGCCAAGATAATGAACTCATATATTTTAACCAAACCGTACCGATTACCAAAGTAATTATCATCCCGATTGTATTTGCAACAAAAGCCATTGCAACGGAGAAACGGGTTTTTTCCAATATCAGACCCGTTATATATACTGTCGGGATATAGGATAATAAATAACCGCCAGTCGGACCGAATATCTTAGCTATTCCCCCAGACATTTCAGCGAAAACCGGTACTCCCGCTGCCCCTATGAACAGGTATAGTAAAACGGAAGAGGTTCCATAACGTGAACCCAGTATCGTTGCTGCCAGTCCAACAGCTAGAGTCTGTCCTGTAATCGGAACTAAGGGCAGTGGAATTGTAATTTGGGCAAGTATTCCTATAAGTGCTGCAAATAATGCTGTAACCATCATCATTCTTAACTTCTCATGACGCTCCTTCATCGTGTTTCCTCCTAATGTAAACCTGGGTATGTAACGAGTTAACATATAAAGAATTTTAATATGTTAAGTAAACACTGTCAATGGTATTATGCAATTTATTTCATTAATGGTCTTTTAAAAGACAGGGTTTTCCAAGGGTGAAATTCAAAACTTGGAAAATAAATGAAACTTTTTGAATGCATCATCCGTATGAATGGTAAGCGAAGTAAATGGAGGGGATTATAACTATAGATTATTAATGTTGGTAAAACGCTTATCTAGGCCATTAAAGTAGTATGCGGCTTAGAAAAATCGAATTTAAAGGATGAAAGAGATGGAGTTATTTGGAGTTCCATTAGAAACAGTCTATTTATATGGATTAATTATATTCGGGGGGTTAACATTCTTATTTATCTTGTTTAATGATATATTTTCCGGCCTTGAATTACCGGATATATTTAATCCTACGCTCATTTTTTGCTTTTTGACCGTGTTTTTTGCGAGTGGTTTTTTACTTGAATCGCTTTCAGGGCTTAATGCTGGATTATGTGCCGGCATTTCCCTCATCATTTCATTTACCATCGTCACTTTACTGAATGTATTTGTTTTGATTCCCATCTCATCAGCGGAAGAAAGTTTGACATTTCATGATAATGACCTGAGAGGAAGGGTCGGCAGGGTTCTCACATCAATCCCCGTTGACGGGTTTGGGGAAGTCCTGATAGAAAGCATCAGTGGAAGCATCGCCAAAACTGCGGCCAGCTATAAGAATGAAGGAATTGTTTCGGATACAAAGGTCTTGATCATCGAAGTTAAAAATGGGGTTATCTATGTTATGCCCCACCAGGATTAAAAAAGTGTAGGAGGTAAGGTATGTTTGATTTGATTTGGATAGTTGTCGCCATAGTTGCAGTTTTATTTATCGCACTTATTGCTGTCTTTGTTACGAAATATCGCACGGCTGGTCCTGATGAGGCATTAATCGTG
>NZ_JBFUIQ010000180.1:0-5859 GCF_056401795.1 Peribacillus sp. P4_D6 | reverse complement strand
CTAAACACATCTTGGATATAGCACATAAAAGCCTCACACGTCCTGATTCCAGGTTAACGTGCGAGGCTTATTTGCATTCCTCTGCTCAATCTTAAATTTGCTATAAGTCTCAATTTTGCTAGATGGTTAGAATACCTTGTGAAAACATCTTTCTTAATTCTTTTTTATCTATTTTTCCAATCGGCGTTAATGGGAACTTATCAAGAAAATAGGCAATTTTAGGAACCATATACTTAGAGGTCCTTTGTTTGCAGAAATCAATTAATTCCTCACTAGTACAGCTCAATCCTTCATGCAATGCTATCACGACACACACTACTTCTCCCCAATCTGGATGGGGAACGCCAATGCATGCGCTTAATGTAACAGAAGGGTGCTGGTTCACCACTCGCTCCACTTCTGAAGAATATACGTTCATCCCGCCTGTAATGATCATATCTTTCTTCCTATCTACAATATAAAGGTAACCGCTTTCATCCCATTTACCAATATCCCCCGTGTAAAACCAGCCATCACGGATGTATTCACGGGTAAGATCCGGTCTTTGATAATATCCAACCATCATGGCTGGGGACTTTACGATAATTTCTCCGAACTCGGTTGGTTTTACATCATTTCCATTCTCATCAATCAGTCGAACTTCGGTAAGAATGCACGGTTTTCCACAGCTTTTCAAAACTTCCGGATTATTATGGTAAGCCCATACATGAGCGCTCTTCGATAGTCTTGAAATGACAATATTACATTCTGTCATGCCGTATTGCTGGCGCATGATAGGCCCGAATACTTCAAAAGCTTCTTCAAGGCGCTTCTGTGAAATCGGTGATGCACCATAGAAGATATTGCGCATGGAGCTCATATCATATTCCATCTTCTTGGTCTGATCAAGAATCCTGTATAACATGGTCGGAACCATGAATGTCGTCGTGATTTCATGTTCCTTTATCGCCTGTATGAATGCTGCAGCATCGAATGAGCCCATCACATAAACATGGACGCCCGAAACAAGGGATCTCCAAAGTAGTGAACCGGCTGAATGCACAATGGGCGTACTTAGCAATACCCGGTCCCGGTCGTCCAGCGGGTCTTCGATAGCTGCAGAAAGTATCGCGGCGCCGAGTCCTTTCTGGGAATGCATAACGCCTTTGGGTGTACCCGTTGTCCCGCCTGTATAGGACAGAAGGGCAATGTCATCTTCTTCAGCTATAGGCAAGTCTAAATTATTTATTTCACCAGGCCATTTAAATAGTTCAAACTCCTCCGGATAATTACTATTAAAGCCAGGGAGCCCAATAACATGGACATCCTCCTTCTTCATTTCTTCCAAATACTCTAAGAAGGTGTCAAAGTGTGTCTGTGTAGCAATTATGACCACTTCTGGTTTTGCTTCCTTTAAAATGAATTGTATTTCTCGTTTTCCGAGTTTTTCACTTAATGGCACCAAGGTAGCCCCGCATTGCTGGACGGCCAAACCAAACATCACACTTTCCAAACTGTTTGGAATGATGGTCGATATGCGGACGCCCCTTCCTGCACCTAAGCGCATTAAATAAGAAGTGATACGTTCTGTTTTCTTCCATAACTCGTCGTAGGTTATCGTTTCTCCGTTTGGCAACAAGGTAATAGCCGGCAGGTCGCCGAATCGTTTCATTCCTTTATTCATCAGTGACTGAAATGTCAACTTATGCAGCATGAATTTTTTCCTCCCCCGAAAAAGTTTTCACCCTTTTAATAGTGCTTTGGCAATTGTATTTTTTTGAATCTCTGAGGTTCCGCTCAGAATCCGATACATCCGTGCACTCCTGTACATTTTTTCTACTGGATGCCCTTTTACCAAGCCTTTGGAGCCAAAGATTTGGATGGCCTTGTCAGCCACACGGCTATTTACCTCTGAAGCAAACAGCTTGGCCATGGATGTACCGGCCCGATCCTCTTTTCCCTGATCAATTTTATCAACCACATCATAGACCATGCATTTTGCTGCATAGATTTCCGTCGCCATATCAGCGAGCATATGCTGAATTGCCTGGAAGTCACCGATGGGCCGGCCATACTGGACTCGCGTTTTGGCATGTTCAACAGATAAATCGAGAAGGTGTTGAGCCATTCCGATAAAGCCGGCGGCATGGGAAGCGCGATTTGTGTTTATTCTTTTCAATCCGAGCAGCAACCCTTTTCCTGGTTCTCCGATTATATTGGCGGCAGGCACTCGACATTGATTGAAATTCAATTCGGCATGTATGCGTTCTCCTGATAGGGGAACTTGAATGTCTCCTAGTTCAAACCCTGGATGTTGTGGTGTTTTTTTATCAACTAGGAAAGCAGTGATCCTTTCTTTTTCTCCTTTCCGGGATTCTTTCGCTATGACAATGGCGAAATCAGCATAGGGGGCCGCACTGATAAAATGTTTCTTTCCGCTTAATATATAATCATTTCCGTCTTTAACGGCYGTTGTTTCGATAGCAAATGCATCCGACCCGGCATTTGGTTCTGTAAGGGCAAAGCAGCAACTCACTTCTCCCGTCACAACGGGCATCACATATTTTTCTATTTGCTCCGGTGTAAAACTTTCCAACATCTGACCAATTCTTAGCGGCCCGCCAATCTCCCCTATAACCTGCCCCCATAAAACCGCTCCGGAACGTGCCAATTCTTCCTTGAACATGCATAATCCTTTTAAGCTTACTTCTTGTCCGCCATATTTTTCAGGGAGGTTAATTCCGTRAAAGCCCAATTCCCTGGATCTTTTCCTTGCCCATTTTATGGCTTCCATCGGAATATCCTCTTCAGCGTTCAAGCCATGCTCCTGTTCATATGGAAGCAATTCATTTTGGATGAAATCCTGCAACTTTGTTTGAAGTACCTCTAATTTCTCTTCCTGGGTCGTAACCATATGTTTCCCCTTTCGATTTTTATTTTCGTCTTACTTTTTAAATATTTGAAATGTTATAAAATCAATTTTAAATGTAAATAATATTTAAGTAAAATAAGGATATATGATGTAAATATAAAAAATATTGATGTAAATAAAAAAATATTAGTTCCCTATCATCATAGGAAACTAATATTTAAGAGTGGTGTAGAATTCGAGACATTTTATAAACTCCCTGGCAGCTTTTGAAAAATACTGCTTCTTAGAGCAAACATAACCGAATTCCATTGTATTATTTTCCATCTCCACCAAAGGAATGGCCACAAGTTCCCCGCTTAGGAAATAGGGGTCGCTGTTAACTCCAATATCATAAGAAAAGGCAATCGCTAATCCCTCAGCGACGGTTTTTTTGATGATCTCTGTATTATTTGTGAAAAACAAAATATTCATCTCACCGTAATGATCAAAAAAACCTTTAATGAACGACTTCATTCTTGGTCCATTGTAAATGACCAAATTTTGGTCCATAAGCTCTCGTGGGGTTATGCTTTTACGGTTAACTAAAGGTGAGTTCTTACTGACCATCACAATCACTTTTGCTTCCATCAAAGGTTGGAATTCCAACTCAATTTCTTTTGGTTTAACCTTTGGGATATTCAATAGCCCGATGTCTATCTTACCATTCCGTACTTCTTCGGTTATCTCTTGTCCTCCTTTTTCTTCAATGACAATTTTCACCTCGGGATACTTCTTCTTAAATAAGGCCAAGGCTTTAGGCAAAACCGTTAGAAATAAACCTTGTGTTGATGAAAGGCGCAACTCTTTTTCCATCGTATCTGAATGTATTTGGGCACTGTCTCTTATTTCTTCCAATTTGCTTAATACTTCAAGAGCTTTCTGGATGATTTCCTTTCCGTCTTCTGTAGGTATGGTTCCTAACCTTGACCGCTTGAAGATTTTTATACCTAATTCCTTCTCCAAACTCGTAATGGCCATACTGATTCCAGATTGAGAGATATGGAGGCTTTCTGATGCAGTGGAAATCGAGTTAACCTCGGCTACCTTAATGATATATTCCAATTGTTCAATATTCATGGTTTATTCTCCTTCTAGCCTATTACTACTATCATACCTCGAACAGAAAGCCCTTTCAATTTTAGAGAAATGGAATTAGAATACCTCAAGCTTTATCCTCAAAAGCAGAATCTAGTTTTATACAATGGTAGATGTTTTTTCGTATTCTTTAGCGGGTTGTGCCTGATTATTTTTAATAGATACGGCAACAATCGTTCCCAATAACGCGATTATCACCAAAAACAGGAAAGCGGCATTATAGGAGTCATTAAACAGACTGATAATCAAACCGAGGGCTAAAGGAGAAACAGCACCTGCAATTTGACCGGCGAAAGTTACGAGTCCGGAGGCAGAGCCCGTTAGTTCCTTTGGTGAGTATTTTATGATGATCGTATATAGAACGGTTCCAAAGAAAGAAAGTGCTACGGAGTTGAGGGTGAGATACGTGATGATAAGTCCTATAGACGTGGCGTTAGACATTAAAAAGAGAAAAATTGCCGATAATAAAGCGCCTGCAGCGGCAAGATACTTCTCMCGGTTAGCCATATGTTTATCCAGAAGCCACCCGCTTACATTAAACATCAAGAAACCAAAAATATAAGGGATTGCCAATAAACCTCCGGCGGCTATTAAATCCACTCCTTTTTCTTTAACCAAATATATAGGCATCCAAGTGATCAGACCATAGTTGATAATATTTGATATAAACTTGAATGTTATGAGTTTCCAAATATTTTCGATTTTAAATAACAGTTTCAGAGCAACCTTTTTTTGTTTCGGTTTGTCTTTTTTAACCTCTTGATTTCCTTGAGGCTTGAGAATGAACCAAATTCCGAAAGAAGCTAATATCCCTAGAATTCCGGAAATGGTAAACATGCCCCGCCAACCGAATGCCACCACCATGGAAGCTGCAAGTGCAGTACCTAATATCCCGCCAATATTTTGGGCAGACAGGAAAAACGAATTTGCCCTGCCCCGTTCTTCTTCCGGGAAGTTATCTCTTATAGTGGACATACTGGCAGGATAGAAAGGCCCTTCACCTAACCCGAACAGAAAACGGATGAATAATAAAGACATAAATGACCAAGCAAACCCAGTCATTACAGTGAACAAGGACCAACTAAACAAAGAAACAGTAACCATGACCCTGGCGCCATACTTATCGGTCATCCATCCACCAAGCGGTTGCATGAGTGAGTAGCTAACAAAAAATATACTAATTAAAATACCTGTCTGGGACGTAGTGAGATGAAACTCTTCTGCAATAGGAATAATCCCGACATTTATGGCAACGCGATCAAAAAAACTTAAAATCATTCCAACAAATAAAAGGCCGCTAATCATTATTTTTCGTTTATTACTTGCATATAACTGCATTTACCATCACTCCATTTTTTCATATTTTCACAAAACCTCGGTCGCATAGGAAGCGCTTACAATTCCTTTCGAATTACAAAACTTGTTCTGTAACTATTAGGAGCGTTTTATAAAAAATTAAAAACGAAACAGGATGCCTTCAGGATTAATTAATACATTCAAACCCACGAGACTGCTAAGTAGACTCGTGGGTAACCAATCCATCCTTGTTTCAGAATATGAAGTGTTTGATTATCACGGAGTTACGATATTAACCTTAGGTTGGAATTGATCCAGCAAAGTCAGGAAATCTTCAAACTGTTTTTTATCACCGGAAATGGCAACTTTACCGGCTGCTTCCATTTTGGATAAATCTTCCCGTCCCAGAGCAATCTGATAGAAGGTTATTCTATCTAATGTTAATGCTGCATCAGGGTTGGACGCCATTTTCCCTTTTTTGAAGTTCAATACAGAATTATTCAGATCGATCGTGTAATTGGTTTTCGAATCTGTAAATGTCAAATTGAAAGTCATATTTTTATTTTCCGCTTTCATTC
>NZ_JBFUIQ010000179.1:0-5870 GCF_056401795.1 Peribacillus sp. P4_D6 | reverse complement strand
GTCCGGTACATATCTAAAACCGTTTCCTCATTTAAGCCTAATTGTTCATGACGTTTTTCTACCATCATAAAACCTCCTGAC
Source organism: Peribacillus sp. P4_D6 (assembly GCF_056401795.1). Taxonomy (NCBI): domain Bacteria; kingdom Bacillati; phylum Bacillota; class Bacilli; order Caryophanales; family Bacillaceae; genus Peribacillus; species Peribacillus sp. P4_D6. The sequence goes on along the minus strand of NZ_JBFUIQ010000179.1, from coordinate 5,789 downwards.
CTTATTCTTTAAGAATGTATGGCACGTCCATCGACAGCAAGGGCCGCCTCCCCGATTGCTTCAGAAAGACTTGGGTGCGGATGAATTGTCTTGCCTACTTCCCAAGGTGTCGCATCAAGCACTTTTGCAAGTCCAGCTTCTGAAATCATATCCGTAACATGTGGTCCGATCATATGAACGCCCAGTATATCATCCGTTTTCTTATCGGCGATGATTTTGACAAAACCATCCGCTTCCCCAAAAACAAGGGCCTTACCAACTGCACGGAATGGGAATTTCCCTATTTTAAGGTCATAGCCTTCCTTATTTGCCTGATCTTCCGTCAAACCGACACTTGCAGCCTCAGGGCTTGAATACACACATTTAGAAATGAGCGAATAATCCAGCGGTTCCGGTTTTTTGCCTGCAATATGTTCAACGGCCGTAATACCTTCATGGGAGGCAACGTGTGCCAATTGCAGACCGCCGATACAGTCACCGATCGCATAGATATGTGATTCCTTCGTTTGGAAGAATTCATTGGTTTCAATAAAACCTTTTTCTTTCACAATCTCCGTATTTTCAAGACCGATCCCTTCAACATTTGCTGACCTTCCTACGGAAACCAGCATTTTTTCAGCTGTGAATTCCTCTACCGAACCTTTGACTTCAGCAGAAATGGATACTGACTCACCCGTTTTCAGGGTTTCAGGCAATACCTTGGCACCTGTAACGAATTTGACGCCTTTTTTCGTTAGGAGACGAAGCATTTCACTGGAAATATCATGGTCTTCTGTCGGGATGATTCTATCTGCATATTCCAGTACTGTCACTTCCACACCAAAATCATTGAGCATCGAAGCCCATTCAATGCCGATAACTCCACCGCCTACAATAATCATCGATTTTGGCAGGCTCTCAAGCTTTAGAGCTTCATCCGATGTAAGCACCAATTCCCCATCAACCGCTAAACCGGGCAGTGTCTTCGGACGCGAACCGGTTGCAATGATGACATTCTGGGGAATGAGCATTTCATTTTCACTGCCATCATTCATTTCCACGGAAATTGTCCCAGGCATCGGTGAAAATATAGAAGGACCTAGTATCCGCCCTAACCCTTCATAAACCGTTATCTTTCCTTGTTTCATTAAGTGCTGAACTCCTTTATAGAGTTGATCGACCACTTTAGTTTTTCTTTCCTGCACTTTAAGGAAATCTACCTTTACATCCCCGGTAACAATACCGAATTCCTCACTTTTCACTGCAGTCTGATAAACTTCCGCACTCCTTAAAAGTGCTTTCGAAGGGATACAGCCTTTATGTAGACACGTTCCGCCGAGCTTGCCTTTCTCCACGACAGCCGTTTTCAATCCTAATTGAGCAGCCCTTATTGCCGCCACATACCCGCCTGTTCCTCCTCCGAGGATAACGAGGTCAAATTCTTCAGCCAAAACCACTCCTCCTCACAAATACATACAATTTGTCACCATTTTTACTTGCCCTATGTTTATTACGTTATCCATGTTGAAAATTCCTGTGTTTATTTAAAAAAACACAGGAATCTAATCTTGTAAAATTACATTCATTTTCTTCCATTCAGGATATGTTTTTCATTTTGCAGGAATTGGCTCCTTGAATTCCTCATGCGAGCAATTCGCTCCTCTGCCATCCTATCCGCCGCTTTATACGTTGGGATTTGATCACGTTTTGCAATCTCGATGACTCTTTCAATTGTATCATAAACCGTTTCCACTTTCTTAAGGGCTCTTTCCCGATTATACCCTAAAAGCTCATCGGCCACGTTTATGACTCCCCCTGCATTAATTACATAATCAGGAGCATATATAATCCCTTTTTCATGAATTTGATCGCCATGAACGGTTTCCTTTAATTGATTATTCGCAGCACCTGCAATGACCTTCGCCCTGATTTGATTGATTGTTTGATCATTTATGACAGCCCCTAATGCACAAGGTGCATAGATATCACAGTCGACTCCATAAATTTCATCTGGATTCACTGCAGTCGCCCCAAAGGATTCAACCGCACGGGCCACGCTTTCTTTATTGATATCAGTAACGATAAGCTTGGCGCCCTCCTCATGAAGATGACGGCATAAGTTATAAGAAACATTCCCGACACCTTGGACTGCAATCACTTTGCCTTCTAAGGAATCAGTTCCGAATGCCTCTTTTGCAGCAGCCTTCATACCGCGATATACCCCATATGCCGTTACTGGGGAAGGGTTACCCGAAGAACCGAATGCAGGGGAAATCCCCGTGACAAAATCCGTCTCCTCATGAATGAGATCCATATCCTCGACCGTTGTACCTACATCTTCAGCTGTTATATAACGGCCATTCAACCCTTGGATATACCTTCCGAATGCACGGAACATTTCTTCATTTTTATCCTTACGCGGATCGCCGATGATGACTGTTTTCCCCCCGCCTAAATTCAAGCCGGCAGCTGCGTTTTTATATGTCATTCCTCTCGAAAGCCTTAAGGCATCTTCAATGGCATCTTCTTCAGATGCATACGTCCACATCCTTGTGCCCCCAAGCGCAGGCCCTAATGTTGTATCATGAATGGCAATAATCGCTTTCAAACCCGATTGTTTATCCTGACAGAATAGCAGTTGCTCGTAATCATACTTCTCAAGATATTTAAAAATTTCCATAAAGGAATCCTCCCTAGATGTTTTAATACATGTCAGATATGAGACTACTGAATTTCTCCTCATTCTTACTTGTTCCTACGTTCGTTTTAAATAAAATCCGCTACTCACATGATATTTTCCCCATGGGGAATGGTTCCCTTGAAAAACCCATGCACCTTTAAATATGCAAATAACATGCCAATAAAATACATAATCAACATCTTTTTATCCAAAAAAAGGACATGCTGGTTAATATGTCGGGCAACTATAGCCTATAACAAATTCAAAAAAATTTCATGTCAGAAGTGGAGTCTCGCTTAAATTAAAATAAATCAGAAAATTCCACGCATTATTTTTCATAGTGTGCAAATAATTGCATGCAAAATTTTTCACAGTTTTAGTTTTTCCATTTTATAATATAGATTTCTAACTGAAATCCCCAGCGCTTTTGCCGTAAGTGTTTTATTTCCCTTGTGGGTATGGAACGCTTGCTCAATGATTTCGGCTTCATACTGGTCTATTATCTCCGAGAGCGGTTTCCCCGATACGTAGCCGGAAGGCTTCATTAATAATTTCTCTTGATTTAATGGAAGCTCTTCGATAAAATCCGGAATATGATGGATATCAATGATTGTCTCGTTCAATTTCATGAAAATGATTGCCCGTCCTAAGATATTTTCCAGTTCCCTCACATTTCCCGGCCAGTTATAGTTTTGCATCTTATGTATAGCTGCTGCTGTAACTCCCTCTATGCTCCGTCCATACTCCTGATTGATTTTATTAATCAAATGCTCCGCCAATTCTCTCAAATCTTCTTTTCTCTTTCTTAATGGAGCAATGAAAATAGGCATGCGGTTCAGCCTGAAATATAAGTCTTCCCTGAATGATCCGTTTGCGATCGCCTGTTCAAGATTGATGTTCGTAGCGGCTATGACCCGGACATTGATGGGGATCGGCTTCGTCCCCCCCACCCTGACGATTTCCTTTTCTTGTAAAACCCGCAGTAATTTAGCTTGGATGTTGGCTGGCAATTCACCAATTTCGTCCAAAAAGATACTCCCTTGATTTGCCTCTTCAAAAAAACCGACCTTTCCGCCCCTGCTTGCCCCGGTAAAGGCTCCTTCATCATAACCGAATAGTTCACTTTCAAGTAATGATTCCGAGATGGCCGCACAATTTACCCGAACGAATTTATTGAACTTCCTATCGCTCGCATTATGGATGGCATGTGCAAATAACTCTTTTCCCGTCCCTGATTCCCCTCTTAATAAAACAGTAGCAGGTGTTCTTGCCGATAATTTCGCCTGTTCAATGGGAAGCTTCATCTCTTCGGAAGCCCCAATTATATCATCAAAGGAATATTTGGCCTGCAATGTCCGGATGATCTGTCTTGCCCGATTAAGTTCGTGGGTCAAGGCTTGAATTTCCGATACATCATGAATGACGCCAACACTTCCTTTCAGGCACCCATCCACGATGATTGGAGCAACATTCACGATCACTTCCTTGTGTTTTGGGCCGACACGCATATTGACACCACGAACAGGTTTTTTTGTCTGAAGCACTTTCATATGCATACTTTCGCCTTCGTAAATATCGATGGAAGCCGGTTTACCGATCACTTGGGTCTTTGTTAAGCCAGTGATTCTTGTATATGCCGGATTGATCAAAAGCCCCCTTCCTTGATCATCCACAACAGATATGGCTTCATCACTGGATTGAATGATTGCCTGGAGCATCGTCTGTATCTCTTTTAAATCAGTGATCTGCTCCGCCAATTGCACAGCTTCCATCTTATTCCTAAACACGGCAAAAGCCCCTATGATTTCCTTATCGGCATTCACCAGAGGTATCCTTGTCGTTATGAGTTCCATCCCATTGCCAAGGGTGATTTCCTGATTCACTTCTTTTTGGTTCGTTTGCATCACTCGCAGCAATCCTGTTGATGGGATGAAATCTTTGATCTGTCTCCCAATTACATCCTCACGCTTTGTGTCTGATGCACGTTCCGCACTATCATTGAACATGATGATGAATCCTTCATGGTCAATCACCACCATCCCTTCACTGGTCGTATTAAGGATCAAATCCATTTTTGCGGAGGTATTCTCCAATTTACTTATTAAACGATTTTTCTCTTCAAACAACTTAGTCATAATGAGGGCGACACTTCCAGGAATGAGAATCGTTTGTTCGCCCATGTCCCTTTTTATCTTTTTATAGACAGACGGGTCACCGGTCGTATCAAATATGATGTCCAAATCCCACTTCAATCCCATGCTCCAATTAGTCACGGTAGGAATCCTTCGTTCTTTCGCAGCAAGCATCCCTTCAGCGGATTCATTCGTATCAGCCATACAAACAATGGAGAATACTTCACTTTCCGATAGGAGTTTCAACACGGTCGTCCCTCCCACTCCTCCCCCTACTATCATGACCTTTTGCATCAGCCATCCCCCTTAAGAAATAATTACCCCTTTAAATAGATCATTCCCTGCAATTTTTTTCATACTCCACACCATTTTACCATATCGGCCCCCATTAAAAACAGCCGCCAACTCCCAGTCATTATCTAGATTCCCGTTACTTGACAAATAATTTATATCCTTTATCATTTTTTAAAGATGGAATTTTCGGAAGGGATTTGACTGCATGAAACGTTTAATCGCTTTTTTGATTCTTTTTATACCCGGTGCCTTTGCTGCCTATGGCATAAAAATAATGAGGGACATGGTATTCGGTATTTTACAGCCCCCCTATCCATTCCTTTGGCTGCAATTTTTAATAGGACTGCTCATTACGATAGGCGGAATAGCCTTTATCGCCGGTTTCGTCCTACATCGAGATCGAAAACAAAATAAGGTCCAGAGCAGGTTCAATAAATTTTAAACGCAAAAAGAAGGTGCCTTGTATGGCACCTTCTCAGACTGTAGACAAACTCGATGAAAATCGAGTTTGTCTATTTTTATGGCTTGTTTGGACGTTGATTTCCACTCCAGGCACTCGCTTTCCGCGGGCGGTCGGCCCTCGGCTTTCGGCCTGCGGGGTCTCCCCTAGACGCGCTTTTCCCGCAGGAGTCTCGAACACCCGCTCCAATCAACTTTGTCTTACCTTTTAGATAGAACACTTTTGCCTGGAGTCATTTTTGTTT
>NZ_JBFUIQ010000178.1:0-5925 GCF_056401795.1 Peribacillus sp. P4_D6 | reverse complement strand
CAACAATCTGATCCAGAGGCATTCCAGAAGCAAAACCCACAAATAAAGTGCCTAATAGAAGCGATAAGAACGGATGCAGCTTGAATTTAGTTGTCGAAAAAACAATTAAGAACACGCCGATGGCCAAAACAATAAATAACATAAGATTACCCCCTATTTTTGATCGCTGCCAAAAAAGCCCGCATTACTTGTTCGGCTGAAACTTCCAACAATTCAGCTCCTCTTTCCATTGCTTCCTTTAAAGGCATGGGAGCGTTCACCAAACTATGAACACTTGTTATTCCGTGGTCATATAAAACTTCAATACCTGTTCCGATCGATCCAGCCAAAACAAATACCGGAATACCATGCTTTTTGGCTTCTTGTGCAACTCCCATGGGTGTTTTGCCTGAAGCAGTCTGGTAATCGATTTGGCCCTCACCGGTAAAGACACAATCGGCACCGGACAATTTTTCACCCAGTTCCGTATACTCCATGACAATATCGATGCCCCTTTTTGTTTCTGCACGGAAAAAGGCTTGAAATGCACCTCCAACTCCTCCTGCAGCACCAGCACCTGCTTTATCATGCAAGTGTATGCCTGTTTTGATTTCCACCAAATCAGCCCATGATGATAAAGCCTTATCAAGCATTTCAACCATGTCAGAAGTCGCCCCTTTTTGGGGTCCGAATACCCTTGATGCCCCATCAGGGCCGACTAACGGATTTTGGACATCCGAGGCAATCAAAAATTCGGAATCCGCTATTCTGGAATCAAAATCCTCCGTATTAATGTTTGATATCCGTGATAATTCGGCACCTCCGTATCCCAGAGTTTTACCTTCTTCATCAAACACCTTCATTCCCAAAGCCTGGAGCATACCGACACCGCCATCGTTGGTAGCGCTTCCGCCAATCGCTAAAATGAACTTTCGACAGCCATCATTCAATGCCTTTTGAATAAGCTCCCCTGTCCCGTATGAAGTAGTGATCAATGGGTTCAACTCAGCTGGATCGACAAGGCAAAGACCAGATGCACTAGCCATTTCAATCACACAAGTTTTTTGATCGCCCAAGATTGCATATGCTGCCTGAACATCTTCAAGTAAAGGTCCTTTAACGGTCACTTCAACTTTTCGACCATTTGTAGCTGCTACAAGACTATCCATCGTGCCTTCCCCGCCATCCGCTGCAGGAACCAGTACTGTCTCCGCATCCGGCAGTGCCTTCCTGATTCCTCGCTCAATAGCTTTTGAAGCTTCTTTTGCTGATAAACTTCCTTTATAGGAATCTGGTGCAATAACAATTTTCATGCTCAGTTCCCCTTTGAATATATTTTTATATCAATTAATTATAATCTTCGGAAATATTTTAATCATCGTTCATTCTAAACGAAAATAAGTATGACATATTGGATTTTTTTGGTTATACTATACAGAAAAAATAATCTGTCTGAAAAGTTTTCTGTTATTTTCCTATTTTCCTAAAGTATAAGATAGCTAAAGGCTTAAACTATCGACGATCCCCCTTTACATGAAAAATCATAGCTTGTTTGCATAAAATATGATCACCATTCTGTTAGCAAATAAAAAAACTCTAGAAGGATGACTTGAATGCTGACCCAAGAAATTGCAATGGAAATTGTCAAACAAACCACCAATAGACTTAACAGAAACATTAATATTATGGATGATAAAGGAATCATCATCGCTTCCGGAAATCATGAACGCATCGACCAATTGCATTTAGGAGCAATGGAAGTACTGAAAACGGGAAAGCCGTTAATCATTCCCGAAAATGATCGTCATCAATGGGTAGGTGTCCTTCCTGGAATTAATTTGCCGATTAATTTTCAAAATGTAATTATAGGCGTCATCGGGATCACCGGAGATCCGACTGAACTTTTGGAATTCGGGGAATTGGTGAAAATGATAACGGAAATGATGCTTCATCAAGCTTTTATGGCGGAACAACTCGAATGGAAACAACACTTGAAAGAATTGGTATTTGAAGACTTATTAAAGGAAGATATCAATCAGCATTCGATTGATCAGAGACTTGAACTGATTGGAATGAAATTAGAACCTCCCTATCAAGTGGGGGTAATGGAAATGAAATTAAATCCGTTAAATAAGAATGAGCTGATTCAGATGACTGAAACTGTTTTTGGTTCCCAGTATGCCCTTGTTGGGTTCCTGAGTGTGAATCGGGTTTTCATTCTCACTACGGCGCTTAGCGGAAATAACATTGACAAAAGACTGGATTCAGCCATCAAACAATTAAAAGCAAAAGACTTCGTTATACGAATCGGTTTGGGCTCTATCGTGGATAAGGAATCATCCATCGTCCACTCTTTCCGCGAAGCTGAAACAGCACTTTTACTAGGTGAAGCCAAACAAGCTTTAACTAGATATACTGATGTGGAAACAAAAGCCCTGTTGGAAAGGATAGATGAGCGGACGAAACAGCATTTTCAGGAAAGAATTCTAGGCAACTTATCTGAGAAGTTGATTGAGACACTGCATCAATTTTTCCTTAGTAACTTAAATATCGGGGAATGTGCCAAAAGAATGTATATCCATCGTAATTCCCTTATATACCGATTAAAAAAAATCAAGGATATTACCGGATATAATCCACAAGTGCTGCATGATGCCATAACGTTGCAGTTAGCCATTTGGGTAAGCCAATCGAAAAGGAGAAGTTGAAAGATATTGTGAGAACGATAATGCCTATTTAATTTTTTTCGTTCAATCCCTATAAAAGCTTGCATTGGAATTTTGTATAATTGATCGAATTACCGAGTAGATTAAAAATACATGATTTTTTTGCATATCAGGAGGGATTGAATGAGTGGCATCGCAAATGTATTAATTATCCTTGGATTTACCGTTATTTTCATCATTATCATCATTTTGGTTTTACTATTAATTTATATGATTTTCTTTGATCGCATGCAGAAGCATCATGCAATTTTAAGAAATTACCCCGTGCTTGGGAGAATACGATACTTTCTGGAAAAAATCGGACCTGAGATGCGGCAATATTGGTTTAACAGTGATAACGAAGGAAAACCCTTTTCCCGCGATGACTATGAACATATGGTGAAAAGTTCAAAATATTTACGGGATGTCATAGGTTTTGGTTCAAAGCGGGATTTTGATGAGGAAGGCTTCTTTGTTAAAAATAGCATGTTTCCAAAATTGGCCGAAGAAGAAAAATATGATCGTGAAACCAAAGTGACGACAAAAAGATATATTCTATTGAAAGACCCGCTTTTCTCACAACGAGAAGAAAAATGGGAAGATGAAGCTTCCTCTGCATTCTTATTGGATGATGAGGATACCGTAATCATCGGCCCAAACACTAAGAATCCCTTTCGGCTAAAAGGTCTTATCGGAATGTCCGCCATGAGTTATGGCTCTTTGGGTAAGAACGCAATCACTGCGCTTTCTGAGGGATTGGCTGCAGCAAAAGGCACCTGGATGAATACAGGTGAAGGCGGGCTATCTCCTTACCATTTAATCGGCGGCGTCGATATCATCATGCAAATTGGTCCAGCCATGTTTGGGGTTCGGGATAGTACTGGCGAAATGGATTGGGATGAATTAAAGAGAAAAAGTGAAATACCCGAAATTAAAGCATTTGAAATCAAATTGGCCCAAGGCGCGAAAACTCGCGGAGGGCATATCGATGCTGAAAAAGTGAATCCGGAAATCGCTGAAATCCGTAAGGTCGTTCCGTACAAGGCAATTGATAGTCCGAATCGGTTTCACCAATACGATGACGTAAAATCCATGTGCGATTTTATCGAAAAAATCAGGGACCATACAGGAATTCCGGTCGGCATCAAAATGGTAATCGGCGGAACTGACAGTGTTGAAGAGCTTGCTAGCTACATGAAAGAAACCGGGAAAGGTCCGGATTTCATTACATTGGATGGCGGTGAAGGAGGAACCGGTGCTTCTTATCAGGAGTTGATCGATAGCGTAGGATTGCCGATAAAATCCGCTTTGCCGATTTTAGTATCGACACTGGAAAAATACGGCGTCCGCGATAGGGTCAAAATCATCGCCTCCGGTAAATTGTTCACGCCTGATAGAATTGCGATCGCTCTAGCCATGGGAGCAGACCTTGTTAACATAGCCCGGGGTTTCATGATTGCGATAGGATGTATACAGACGATGAAATGCCATTCCAATGCTTGTCCTGTCGGGGTAGCCACCACTGATCCGGAATTGCAAAAAGCACTTGTCATCGATGAAAAGAAATACCGTGTGGTTAACTTTCTTGTAACCCTTAGAAAAGGATTATTTCGGATCTCAGCCGCAGCTGGTTTAGAATCGCCTCTCCATTTTCAGCCTAAGCACATCAGCTATAAGGACGATAAAGGAATTGTCACATCTCTTGAAGATATTATGAAAGAAGTTAATGGACAAATAGGGTCCAGGCAATGAAAAAAAGACCACCGCCCAAGTATGATGGGCGATGGTCTTTTTTTTCGATCAATGAATCCGTTATAGGCTGCCAATTGTATCAGGCATGTATTCGAGTATCCCCTGTCTCCACTTTTCCCTTACCTGCCAGCTTTCCATAGCGATAATAAACATAAGATGGAGTATTTAGTGCTTTAGATGGCTTTACTATAGTTTGGAAAAAATTTCAGATGGATTGATAATACCATTYGCCATCACGTTTAAACTTTCTGCATTGGTCATTCAAAAGAAGGTATTCTAGGTGTGCCAATGTTTCACCTACAGCAAATCTGGTTTCGTGAATGGACAGATTTCCAAATAAGATCTGGCAAGCACTTTTTACAGAAATCGGCTCTTTCATGTTTTCATGAATTACATGCAACCGGTCCTGGTGGTGATCCAACAATTCAACAATTCTTTTATTGGCATTTTGAAACGGTTTCCCATGAGAAGGGATGACATATTCAACGTCAAGCTTTTGTATTTTTTTCAAAGAATTAAAAAACTCTTCCAATGGGTTGCTGAAACCTTTAAACCAATAAGATATATTTGGAGATATCTTGGGCAATATATGATCTGTCGAAAAAAGGACGCTATTTTCCTTATTATATAAGGAAATCAGGCCGTCCGAATGTCCCGGAGTGAAAAGCACTTCATACTCATATTTGCCAAAATGCAGCTTCATTCCTTCTTCAAGATGATGATTTACGGTAGGATAGGGTTTTACTTGGGGCATGAATCCGCTTTCGTCACTGGATAAGGCCGCGGCGACATCTTCTTCCATACCACACGCAATGTAATTTTCTTTAAGCAGATTCAGCGAATCGGCTTCCCAATACGTAGTACCCGCATGCTCATCCACTTCTGTCATCCATACATCCGCACAGGTCAATTGTTGTAATGTCCCTGCATACCCGAAATGATCTGGGTGATAATGTGTGATGATAATATCGGCAATATCGTGTCTTTCGATAATTGGGTTCCATAAATCCCTGGTCGTTTTGTTATTTAATCCCGCATCAATGATAGTCCATCCTTTTTCACCTTCCGCCAAGTAACAATGGACATGGTCCAATCTAAAAGGCAATGGAATGGTAATTTGAGTAACTTTCAATTCATTCAGCAAGTATAACTTCCCCTTCCGACGTAACTACATTTACATGAAAAAAATCGTTATTGCTAAAAACAAAACATTTAAGTTTATTAATTAACGTATATCATTAATCAATTCGACGAATTTTCTCAGTTTCCTTTAATCATATCCAGAGCCAATCGATTAAAATCCAGAAGTTATAGCCTAGGCGCAAGGGTTAATTCATGAAAATCAAAAAAAACGCCATTAAAATTAATGGCGGCAGACTGTAGACAAACTCGATAAAAATCGAGTTTGTCTATTTTTATGGCTTGTACAATTTGGACGTTGATTGGAACGTAGGGCACTCGCTTTCCGCGGGCGGTCGGCCCTCGGCTT
>NZ_JBFUIQ010000177.1:0-5986 GCF_056401795.1 Peribacillus sp. P4_D6 | reverse complement strand
GGATAAGATTGACAAACAGGACGGAGTATTTTGGCCTTGTAAGGATGAAAATGATATGGGAACGCCGCATATGTTCCTGGATAAAAAATTCTATCACGCAGACGGGAAAGCGAAAATTTGTGCGCTTCCTTACCGTCCCCCTGCTGAAGAGCCAGATGAAAAATACCCACTTCGTTTAACAACCGGTCGTGTCGTTTACCACTACTTATCTGGAAACCAGACGAGAAGAATCCAGTTTCTTCGTGATATGTGCCCGGAGCCATACGTCGAAGTGCATCCGGAAACAGCAAAAAAATACAATATGGACCATGAGGATAAGGTCCGCCTGTACACCCGGAGAGGCGAGGCAATCTATAAAGTGAAAATTACCGAGGCAATTCGTAAGGACACTGTATTTGTTCCATACCACTTTGGGCACGAGCAATCTATCAACCTATTAACGATCGCAGCGCTTGACCCAATATCCCGTATGCCGGAGTTTAAGGTCTGTGCGGCTCAAATGGAAAAAGTCGAAATAAAGAAGGTGCAATAAATGAAAAAGAGGCTCTATTTAGAACTTGAAAACTGCATAGGATGCCGGTCATGCCTTGCTGCTTGTACACAATGCGGAGGTCATGAAGAGCGGAACAGGAACTACGTTTATGATGTAAACCCTCTGGTCAATCGGCAGACGATGCCTCTTATGTGCCTCCATTGTGTGAATCCGGCCTGTGCAAGAAGTTGTCCTGCCCAGGCAATCCAAATACATGAGACAGGGGCCGTCTTATCAGCTCTAGTTGAAAAATGTATTGGCTGCCAAAACTGTACGATCGCTTGTCCGTATGGAATACCAAAATTTGACACAGAGCAAAACTTAATGTATAAATGCGATTTATGTATTGACCGGACAAAAAACGGTATCCCGCCAATGTGTGCAAGTGTTTGTCCATCCAACACACTTCAATGGCTCACCGATGAGGAAATTGGAAATAGAAAAAAACAATTTAATCTAGATAATGGAAAATGGGTGAGTAGCCTGCCTTATCTTGAAGGTGAAACGAACGTTAAGGTAAATTTGCCTGGTATTTTACAAGGAATTGAAAAGCTATTTTAGGAGGGATTTATATGCCGTCGGATAAAAATAATAAAATCCCCTTTAATGAAGATAATTACACCCATAATATTGAACGGGATAATGAAAGAAAGCTCGATAGACGAGGGTTCATGAAAACACTAGTGGGAGCTGCAGGAGTATTCGCGATTTCATCCCTTCCTTGGGGAGCGATTGCGGCTAAAGAATTGATGGGTCTTGGGGAAAAGGAGTATCCTCACAAAAAAATAACTAATGTAAGCGGACTTCCAATTGGTGACGCAGTGGATTTTAAATTTCCAGGGGATCATGATGATGCCATTTTGATCAGATTGTCTGAAACGAAATACGTAGCATACCAAAATGCATGCACACATCTTCGTTGCCCGGTATTTTGGGTGAAAGAAGAAGGTGAAATGATCTGTCCTTGCCATCATGGGAAATTTGATGTTGAAACAGGTGCTCCAACTGCCGGACCTCCAAGGAGGCCCCTGCCTGAAATTCAAGTGAAAGTTGAAAATGGCGCAGTATACGCTGTAAGGGTGAAGCGTTATGAAGTTTAAGTACATCGGTGTCGCATTGCTTTGTGCTTTCTTGATGATGAATATTGTATTTACCCAATTTATGGTTCACCAATTTTATTATGAAAATTATATAAATGTACTAATATTTGGGGGATTAAACATAGTGGTGTTTCCCTTAGCGTTATTTACTTATAAAAAAACGAAAAACGAAAAGGCGTGAATCAAATGAACAGTGAAACATATTTTGATTTTTGTTTTGTAAAAGAAGCAACTGGAAATTTTGCTGCTGAAATCGATAAGCTCCTTTCAGACCTTTTTAAAGATGTCCGTCTTAACTGGTATTTAGATGAAAAGTCAATAGATGGGGCAGATATTGTAGTTGCCGAAGTAAAGGGAATGAGCAATTGGGAGTCTGTAGTGGAAACAATTGAATTTATCGAGAATCATGCAGAAGATACATTCTGGGAATATTTGCAGGGTTTTCAAATGAATGTATACAGTGCAAAGAGAGGGTGCAATACATGTGGGACACATTAATTTGGACGGTTTACAATCATTAGTCTCGGAAAAAGCCAGAGTGGCAATCTTGGATGATGATGGGCAGGATAAAGCGCCTTTTGTTACTAAAACGATCGATAAGGTGGAGATTTGTCCTGACATGACCCATTTACGCATTTATTTTGATCACCTGAATTTTTTCGCTGTTCCCCTGACATGCAATATGGTTCGAAATAAAAATGAGTGGTCAGCTTTTGACGCAAACACGGGTTTACAATATGTAATTAGAAGAGAGAGTGATCAGAATGATTAAGAAAATACAGCTTCCATTACAGACTTTAAACTTAATAGTCGGATTTATGGTATGGGTATTAATTTCTTCCCTGATGCCCTTTATTAAAGAAGATATTGCTATACCGGAGAGTCAGCTTGCCCTGGTGACAGCCGTTCCTGTTATTTTGGGATCTGTACTTCGTATCCCCCTTGGCTTTTACGCCAATCAGTTCGGAGCCAGGAAAATTTTCCTGATTAGCTTTATGTTACTATTGTTCCCTGTTTATTATATCAGCATTGCCGATTCCCTTGTCGATTTGTTGATTGGAGGACTTTTCCTTGGTATTGGAGGAGCCGTATTCTCTGTTGGAGTAACCTCTTTACCTAAGTATTATCCAAAGGAACGTCATGGCTTTATAAATGGAATTTACGGTGCAGGAAACCTGGGCACGGCAGTATCGGCATTTGCAGCACCCGTTGTAGCTGAGAATTTTGGTTGGTCAACAACTGTACAGCTTTATCTTGTGATCTTGGCGGTCTTTATTGCAGGTAACTTTCTGTTAGGGGATAAAAAAGAGCTGAAAGTAAAAACACCGCTTTTAGAACAAGTGAAGAGTGTCTACAAAAATGAAAAACTATGGATGCTAAGTTTATTTTACTTTATAACATTCGGTTCTTTTGTTGCATTTACTATCTATCTGCCAAATTTTCTTGTAGCTAACTTTGGATTGGATAAGGTTGATGCCGGTTTAAGGACAGCAGGCTTTATTGTTCTTGCTACCCTTATGAGACCAATTGGCGGATGGCTTGCAGATCGTTTTCATTCTCTCATTCTGCTCATGTTCGTTTTTGGAGTGTATACAGTTTCAGCGATGATCCTATCCTTTGCTCCATCAATTGGCTGGTACACTATTGGCTGTTTGAGTATTGCCCTATGTGCCGGAATGGGAAATGGTGTTATTTTTAAACTGGTGCCGATGTATTTCCAAAAGCAGGCTGGTATTGTGAATGGGATCGTTTCCGCTATGGGCGGTTTGGGTGGTTTTTTTCCGCCATTAATTTTATCCTTGTTATTCAATATCACAGGACATTATGCAATCGGGTTCATGGCGTTGTCGGAAGTTGCCCTTGCAAGTTTGATTTTAGTTGTTTGGATGTATTTCCAAGGCAAAATGGGGCTTGCCAAAGAAGTGATCGATCATACAATAGAAGGGATTCTAATTACCGATACCACCGGTAAGATCATTTCAGTAAACCCGTCGTTTTGCAGTATTACGGGTTATCAGGAAAATGAAGTAATTGGTAAGAACCCTAGTATACTTAAGTCGGGTAAACAGTCTCGAACTTTTTATGAGGATTTGTGGAAATCCATTGAGATAAATGGATTTTGGCAAGGTGAAATCTGGAATAGCCGAAAGGATGGACAGCAATATCTGCAATGGCTGACCATTAGTTCGATAAAGAATGATGCCGGGGATGTCGTTCAATATGCAGGTATGTTTAGTGACATTTCAAGTCATAGAGTGAAAAAAGCATAAAATGAACTGCGCGCATTAAATGATTGGATTTGAAGGCTGAATTGGAGTTTTCAAGAACTAGAAGTTCTAATGCTAGGTTTCAGGTGGGAAAAAAGGTATACGTCAGTTTTCTCACCACTCTGCCGAAAGCGTAATTGGGGGAGCATGCAGCATTTTGCATCGCCAATAATCAGCGACAATTGAAAAAGGAGGGTGGGAATGAATACTCAGCCACTTAAAAACAACATCAGTTCTTATATCATACAAACACATGAAGAAGAGATTAAAAGAATTGCGATGGAGCTTCATGAAGGTGTGGGGCAGTCCCTTTCCAGTCTCTTTTCCGGAATGCAGCTCATTGAAACGGCAATCGAACAGCCTGCCATGAGAATTTATGCAGGTGATATGAAACAGCTATTGGAGAAGGCAATTCAAGAAATCAGGCTTTTGGCTGTAGAATTGCATCCTCCTACCCTTACGACTTTTGGGCTTATTTCAGCTATTAAAAGCTACATGAAAATATACACCTCAACCTATGGTATTGAGGTTGAGATGGAGAATCTGGGAATTGAATCGCAAATCTCTGATAGAGATAGCATTACACTTTTCAGGGTCTGCCAAGAAGCATTGGTGAATATAGCAAGGTATGCTGATACAACAAAAGCAAGTATACTATTCAAATGGGAAAAAAGCATGTTATTAATCATGATAAAAGATTCAGGGAAAGGATTTGAGGTTGAAGCCGCCATGAATAAGCTGAGCGGGCTTGCCGCCATGTGTGAAAGAATGCATTTGATTGGCGGGAATTGTACCATTTTTTCAAAAGTAGATCATGGGACTTCTATAGAGATTTCTCTGCCATTATATTAAAATGCTAAACAAGGGGTTTGCGAATTGTGCAATCCCCCTTGTTGTTTCATATAACGATACAAACACGAACAAAGCTAGGGGGAGCTGCTTTGATAAAAATTTTGCTTTGCGATGATCACGCCGTTGTAAGAATGGGCTTAAAGATGCTACTAAACAATCATCCTGATATGGAAGTCATTGGGGAAGCTTCAGAGGGGAATGAAGGAATACAACGAGCACTAGAGCTTCAGCCTAATGTGGTAGTCATGGATTTAAGCATGCCACATGGAAAAGATGGCTTATCGGCTACTTCAGAACTGAAGAAACTCATGCCCGAGGTAGCCATATTGATACTTACCATGCATGATGATGATGAATATTTGTTCAGAACCATTCAAGCCGGGGCTTCAGGCTGTATTTTAAAAAGTGCACCCCATGAAGAACTATTGGTAGCCATCCGATCTTTATCAAACGGAAATGCTTACCTTCATCCATCTGCAACAAAAAGGGTAATGGAAGAATATTTAGGCAGTGTGAAGCAGGGAACCGCTGATTCCATCAATCTGTTGTCTGACCGTGAAAAAGAGGTACTTACGTTGATTGCGAAAGGGTTTTCCAATAAAGAAATTGCCGGACAGCTTGTCATAAGCGTGAAAACGGTTGAAAGCCATAAAGGAAACCTAATGGAAAAGCTCAAGATGAAAACAAGGCATGAACTTGTTGCATTCGCTTTAAAAAAGGGGTTATTAGGGTATGGAATTTAACTTGGACAGTAAATCGAAAGAGGAACAACCATTTAAAAAAGCGTGTGAATATGTATTAGATGAAATGAACGGTGATTTTGTAGGACTTGCCTTACAAAACAGAAAAGGTCCTGATATAAGCTGGCATTATGCCGCCGGCAACAGAAATGATAAGTACAAAAGGATAACTGTTCGATATGGAAAAGGAATTGCAGGCAGGGTCATATCAACGGGGACGCCGATGAAGATTGAGGGTTTCCCCAATAATATCCACGGCAAAGCTTTAGATTATCCCATCATGCTTGCGGAAAATCTCCGTTGCGCCTTCGCGGTTCCGATTCAATTTAAAGGTGTTCCCAAAGGGGTATTATTAGTAGGTAAACGAACAGTTCAGCCCATTTCTGAAAGTGACCAGCATAAGATCCTTGATGCAGCGAAAAAACTGGAAAAGGAATTGAACAGCTTAATTTAACATGGCAACAAGGAGGATTATGTATGGACTTGAATAAACAT
>NZ_JBFUIQ010000176.1:0-6001 GCF_056401795.1 Peribacillus sp. P4_D6 | reverse complement strand
ATGACACGCCCTTCAACTAATTCACCAAGACGGGGCTCCTCCTTGCGTTCACTTTCGTGAATGAAACAGCGGTACCCTTCTTCTGAAATAAAGAATGATCCAACCATAAGCAAACGATAGACATTTCCCTTAATACTGGTGTTACGAATCCCTTTTAATGGAGCTGTTACTGCAATCTCCTGAATGACATCTTCGGTTGCAAGTTTACCAAACAGGCGATCATGACGATCTGTCTTCAGGGATACATATAGACGATCACCAACCTCAGGCCATAATCGATCTATATTCGGAAGGTCGTCCAGGGATACAAGAATATCTTTCGAAAGACCGATGTCAACAAAAACACCAAGTTTCCTTTTCACATTGACAACTTCCGCCCAGCCATACTGATCAATCTGAATTTCGGGTATCTTCATTGTCGCTGTTAGCCTTGCTTGTTTGTCATGGTAGATGAACACAGTTACTTCATCGCCAATCTCAAGTTCCGTTCCTTCATTCATTTCATTATGATGAAGTAAGACATCTTCTGAACCATCCGTTAAAAACCATCCGAAATCAGCCTTACGTTCCACTTCTAACTCTACAGCCATGCCGGCCTGAATTTTTTGCATGAATAAAAATCCTCCTGTAACTTACCTTTACCTACAATTGTACCCAATTATTTATTTTTCCAACATATTTGAATTTATCATTTTTTTGATGTTCTGTATACCTATTACGGTTTTTTATTTTGTAACCCTTGTTTTCTCCATGAAATGCCTGCGGGATTAGTATCTGCCCTTGTTTACCGTTACTTAACAAGGTATACATGATCACTTTGGATAATTGGCTCGGTTTATAAGGTTTAACTAAATAATCCTTAGCTCCCAAGGAAATCCCCTTCTCCCTTTCGTCAAGTGGAGTCGAAACAAAAACGGAAATCTCATTCAAATCAGAGGATCCTTTTAATTCCCTCAGGATCGCCCAGCCGCCCATCTCCCCCTCTTCAAGAAGGATATCCAGTACAATGGCGTCCGGAGGTGAGGTTTTCAGCTTTTGAAAAGCCTTTCTACCACTTTTGAAATAGCTGACATGGAAACCACTGTCCATCAATTCATATTTTAGCAGTTCCGCTAAGTTCATATCATCTTCAATGACCATAATTTCATGGCTCAGTATTCTGGACTGTCCTTCATTGTTAAGCCCCACTTCTTTTAGAGTAACTCTAGGTAAAACCAAGGACGCTTGCAAGCGGTGTCCTTAATTCATCATATGTATGTTCAATGAGCTCAAAAAGGAAATTCCTAAGTTCCGTCCGATTCCAGACCCGCTCACTGTCTTCATCAAGTCCATCAAATAGCTTTTCGGTGATGGCCATAAATCCGCATAATTGCAGCGTTCCAGCCGACCCTTTGACTGAATGCAGAAATCGGAATATCTCTTGAGCCGGAATGGTCTGCCCTACATCCAGCTCCAGCCAATCAGAAAGTTTATTTTTTATATTCCCAAATAAGCTGTTTTTGTATTTTTTCCACATTTACAAGATTCACTTCATATCACTTAACCCTCCCAACCCAAATGTCCCTATGATTATCCTTTAACTACATAAATCTGTTTAATACATGTTTAATAGGTCTAAAGTATATACTTTCAGGAATATTTTACATCAAAAGGGCAGTCTATAAATAGTTATTGCCATCTTGCACAATTTATTTAGAATTTGTATTAAAGTTTTGCTTTTATCCCTGACTAATCTTCTAAAACCCGCGATTTTAAACTCTAGTATTTCGGTGATATAATTTAATGATCAACTGAAAGGAAAAAGAAATCATTCATGACAAAAAAATTATATTACACGTCCACCAAGACCTCCCAATGGGATACCGAAATTCGGGAGACCATTGTAGAAAATGGCTTTTACTATATCACTCTTGAAGAAACCGCTTTTTATCCCGAAGGCGGCGGTCAGCCAGCAGATACTGGTAAAATAGAAGGAATCACCGTTCTTGACGTTATAAAAGACAATGATGGAAAGATTCTTCATAAGATGGAGAGACGGCCAGATTCAGAGATCGTCCACTGTGAACTTGATTGGCCCCGCCGCTTCGATCATATGCAACAGCATAGCGGCCAGCATCTACTCTCTGCTGTCTGCAGGGAACTGTTTGACTCTAATACGGTTAGCTTTCACCTTGGTAAGGAATATTTAACGATCGATATAATGGCAGGATTTCAATGGACTGAGGTACATACGGTTGCTGCTGAAAAGCTAGTTAATCAATATATCATCGAGAATCGCGAATTACTTACCTATAACGTGACAAACGAGCAACTACAGACACTTCCTGTCGTCAAAATGCCTAAAGTGTCTGAAAATATCCGTATTGTTGAGATAGAAGGAATTGAATATAACCCTTGCGGTGGAACTCATGTAGAGCGTACCGGTGAGATTGGGTTAATAAAAATTTTCAAAGCGGAGAAGCAGAAAGAGCTTACCCGTCTCTACTTTAAGTGTGGCTTCAGGGCATTGAATGATTATTCCGAAAGTCTAGGAATTCTTTCTGCATTATCGACTAAATTCAATACCGGACGTACAGAGATCCTGAATAGGGTGGAGAAACTCGAAAATGACTATAAGCAGCTGCTATCGGCAAATGAAAACTTAAAACTTGAAAATGTAAATTTTCTTGCTGACTCCCTGCTTGCAGAAAATGGAGGGGGATTCATTTCTCATATTTTCGAAGATAGCTCAATGAAAGAACTGCTTTACCTTGCAGGTACGATTGTAAAAAAAGAAAAGGTTACTGTATTATTAGCATCACGTAAGGAGCAAAAGGTCATCCTCTCGCACAGCGGGGACAGTCCCTTTAATTGCGGACAATATTTCAAAGCGGAACTGGGCTCCTATAATGGAAAAGGCGGAGGGAACGGAGGTACTGCACAAGCAGGCTTTGCATCACAAAATGACTTAATTGCATTTTATCAATACTCAGTTGAAAAATTAGGTCAAAATCCTCGTGCATAAAACCGATCCGTAATGGATGGCATACGTGATGATCATGTAAATCATTACTTCTCAAAATCAGAAAAGAGAGGACAGATTACGTCCTCTCTCTTTTTATTCTTCTATTTTCAATTTCCCTAACCCGTGTTCTTCAATATGAAGATGATATTTTTCCTCGAGCTCCATGATACGTTTAAACGCTTCCTCCTGATTGTATTCATGGTTTTCCGACTCCAAGGCGAACTCTTTCCTAGCCAAATGGTAGGCAAGCTTATCCCTGAACACTCCATCTTCATACTCATTTATGACTGTATGAAGTTGATCCTCCAATTCCCTGCTCAGATCATACATTTCGTAATCCTTTATAAACTGTACTCCTTCCATGCCGAAATCTTTCGCAAAGGAATTGATATACTGTTCCATTTCACTGAATTCTTTATTATCTTCAGTATCGGAAGCAACCCAATATCCGTACTGAACCATTTTGAATAATGTTTCATACTGTTTCTTGGTAAAATTGATTTTCATTGACGATACTCCTTTTCCGGTTTCCTTACAACAAAAAGAATAAACCGCAATGGAATAAAAGTCCAATGCGGTTCATTCTCAATCCAATATTTCGGTTACAGAAAAATATGCTGCTTTTTCCGTATCTACGACATAATGGCAATCGCCTTTAACTAAATTATAATAACGGTGCTTTTGAATATTTGAAATCATTTGAGTTGAATCATCGCCTTCAACCTCATGCTCTAGTTCTTTGCCGCCCGGAAAATAAAAACCAACTTTCAATTTCATCTTTCTCATCCTTCCCTTCATCTGGTTGATCACTCTTTTATTTCTTATCCTTTCTAAAGCAGTTATAAACATAAATAAAATGCTTATTCACTTTTTCCATGATATTCTAGGGGGAAATATGAAAATCTGAAGGTGTTTTTTATGAAGATAAGGAAAGCCATAGAAGAAGATGTAGATGGAATAGCAATTGTACATATAAACAGCTGGAAAACAACTTATAAAGGAATCCTTCCGGATCAATATTTGTCTTCCATGAATCTGGAAGCCAAAAAGAAAAACTGGCTAAGGAATTTAAAAATGCTGCATAATGCTACCTTTGTTGCGGAAAACGCCAATGGGGAAATCATCGGTTTCGCTGCCGGGGGACCAGAACAAACGAATGATCCGCATTTTCAAGGTGAAGTATATGCCATTTATTTTTTAAAAGAATATCAACAACAGGGACTTGGACGAAAAATGATAAAAGCGGTCATACATGAGCTTATGAAAATGGAACATAAGAATTTAATAATCTGGGCATTAAAGGATAACCCATCATGCGGTTTTTACAAAGCACTTGGAGGTCAAGTGATAGCTGAAAAAACCGTTAAAATGGCAGGCGTCGAGCTTATCGAAGTCGGTTTCGGATGGGAAGATATTCAGGATATCCTTTTGCATCTATGAGCATTTCACGAGGAGGTGGTGGCATTCCACCCTCCCCCTTTCATGTCTCAATAAGGAAAGCATTTTTCTCTTTACCTAAAAAATATAGTCTGTGCAATGGCCTTGTCATTGTTACGTAAAGCAATTTGATATCAAGTTCGTTTTCGTGGCAATACGCTTCTTCGAGGGATATTGCAAATACGACATCGAATTCGAGACCTTTGGCTTGATAGGAAGGAACAATCAATGTTTTATCTTTAGGGATGTTTCCCGCTTCATCTATTAAATGAAAGCCTTGATGGAATTCACTTAGTTTCTCATTTGCCAGCTTGCAATCTTTCATCGTTTTGGCAATAACGGCAAACGTTTTAAAACCTTCTCCTTTAAGGGTTGCGATCAGCTCGATCAGTTCTTCTTCCCAACCTTCCTTTTCAATGTAAATGAATTCTGGATCCTTGCCATGCCGGACCACGGGTTCAACTTCCGGGAAATCGTATGTTAACAACTGAAGTATTTCATTAGCTTGTTTCATAATTTCAACAGTTGTTCTGTAGCTTTTTTGTAATTCAGTATACGTCGCCCGAGGGAAAATACGACTGTGAACCTCTTCCCATGTTTGAAGTCCGCGGTATGAATGGATGCCTTGTGCAAGGTCGCCTACAAGTGTGAACATATCGGTATCCACTGCCGTCTTTAGGGCCTGTAACTGCATGAAGCTATAATCCTGTGCCTCATCAATGACAACATTTTTTGCTTTGTTTTCTTTATCGACACCGAAAAGCCGCTCCTGAAGATATAATAGTGCTCCTAAGTCCTCTATCTCATAACTATTAGCAGAAAATAATTTATGATTGTACTCACATAAAACCCTGGCATCTTCAACAGTAAGCTTACCGTTGCTGTATGAGGCGAGACGCTCTGGATCTTGGTATAATTCCTGATAGTACTCCAGGAGATCTTTACTTTTGAATTGCTTAAAATACGCTTTTACAGAAGAACGGATCGCCTTTTGGATCTGTCCTATCCTTTCCTCTTTTTTATCGAGGCATTTTGTAACAAATTCCTTGCGTATGACTGGATCGATATTCTTATAGAGCGCCTTCTCGATTTTGGCATCATAAAGATCAACAACACGTTCAAGCATTGTTTTCTTTTTTAATTTCACTTCATTTTGTAAAATGGCCTTCAGTTTGTCCAGCCTGCTGTATAACGGTAAATACCAATAATCCTCTTCCAATAATCTAATGAACTTCTTAGCGGAATAGAGGCGATATTTATCACAATAAAAATCAGCATCCGGATGAAACCCACTGAAAATATCCTTTATATATTCGTCCAATATATATTTAAAGGCAGGGGATCCTTTCAGACCTGATATCCAGACGGCTGAATTAATTTCTTCATCATCTTTTTCCARCAATCGCGTTAATTTATCATCCGCTATAAGCTTCACTTGCTTTCCTATCGCTGCCTGAACATATTCGGAAAACGTGAATTGTTTTACCTTTTCGACACCCAATTCAGGTAAAGCTTCAGATATGTAATCAATGAATACCCGGYTCGGRGCAAGAATCATTA
>NZ_JBFUIQ010000175.1:0-6097 GCF_056401795.1 Peribacillus sp. P4_D6 | reverse complement strand
GTCTAACGTCTGCCAAAACTTGCTCCTCAGATGCTCCTTTGAAATGGGCATTACCGCTTATGGTATTATGTACAGCCGCTCCGCCCAATCCTTCGGATGAAATCTTTTCTCCTGTAACCGTTTCAATGACTTTAGGACCTGTTATGAACATTTGGCTCGTTTTTTCAACCATGAAAACAAAGTCGGTAATGGCTGGGGAATATACGGCTCCGCCTGCACAAGGTCCCATAATAACCGAAATCTGTGGAATGACCCCTGAATATATGGAATTCCGGTAAAATATTTGGCCATATCCGTCAAGCGAAACTACGCCTTCTTGAATTCGCGCCCCGCCAGAATCGTTTAAACCTATGAAAGGGGCTCCATTTTCCGCTGCCAAATCCATAACATTGGCAATTTTCAGGGCATGCATTTCACCGAGTGCACCGCCAAAAACAGTAAAATCCTGTGAAAACAGATAAATGTCGCGGCCGTTGACTTTTCCGTAACCGGTGACAACCCCTTCTCCAGGCCCTTCTTCCTTTTCCATGCCGAAATTGGTATTACGATGTTTGATAAAAGGATTAAGCTCGATGAAAGTACCTGGATCAACTAGAAGTTCAATTCTTTCCCTTGCCGTAAGTTTGCCCTTTTCATGCTGCTTATCGATTCTTTCTTCACCGCCGCCCATTTCCACTTTTCGGCGTCTGTCATATAGGTCATTGATCGTATCATAAATGTCTGTCATTTCTGCTCCTCCTTTGATAATGCTTGTTCACAAAGCTCATATAATACTCCCGCGGTAGACTTGGGATGAACGAAAGCAACATCCGCATTGTGCGCTCCCTTTCTTGATGAATCATCAATCATGCGCAATCCAGCTTCTTTGATTTCTTTTATTCTATCTTCGATGTCATCGACGCCTAGTGCCACATGATGAATCCCTTCACCGCGTTTTTCGATGAATTTGGCGATTGGGCTTGCAGGTGACAACGCTTCCAACAATTCCAAACGGGTATTGCCTGCCAGGATGAAGGCCACTTTCACTCCTTGGCTCTCCACTGTCTCGATTCCTTCAAGTTTCAACTTCAACGTCTCCGTGTAAAGCGGCAAGGCTACATCTAGTGACTTGACGGCAATACCGATATGATCGATATTTTTAATCATCATAAAAACCCCCATGCTATGTATTATTGGATGACTCCATTAAAATACTACTAATCTTGCATTAAAGCCTTTTAAGATTCGGAATAATATGAACATTATACTTTTACTTGTCTCTGCTAAATGTTCAAGTTAAAATAAAATCAATCAAACTGTATTAAGGGAGAGAGCATATGGGAAACAAGAAAATCAGAAAGATCGTCGTGTATTTAATGCTTATCTCAATGTTATTAATGAGCTTATTATCAGGGATCGCATTTCTTTTGTAATAGACAACGTATTGGGGAGGGGAGCAAAAAGCTTCCCTCTCTTTTTATTTTATCGCTCCATTTTTCTTAGCCAGCGTTTTGAAATCCTCGTTCGATAGGGTGATCAACACCTTGGTGCCGATGGGGACTTTTTCGTACAAACGCTCCACATCGGATTTATGCATCCGTACACAGCCATTTGAAATATATTTACCAATCGATGATGGCTGATTCGTACCATGTATGCCGTATATCCTCCCATCGGTATTTCGCGCGTCGAATCCAATCCACCGAGACCCCAAAGGGTTCCTGGGATCACCGCCAGGAATATTCTTTTTCCGGTAATATGGATTGACCGCTTTTACTTTGACCGTGAAAATCCCTTCAGGTGTCAGTTCCTGACTCTTTCCCGTACCGACCGGCAGAATCTCCTTGACCTCGTTATCATCAATGAACGCCAATTTATTGTTGGCTTTATTGATGATGATAAATGGATCGCCAGGCTTAACCGATTGAGGCTGGGCCTGTACCTGTAACGGCCACAAAGATAGGATGAGCAACAAAGAAAGGATCCATTTCATTTGTATCATTCCTTTTCTTTTTTGCTTAGTTTAAGCCAAGTGCCTCTTTTTCATTCGGTTTCCGGTCAGCTTGGGTAATCCCTTGAAGGAATGCTTCAACAATAAATAGCGCTCCATTTCCTTCATGAGCTGCAGTAATGCAGCCCTGGATTCGAACTCTTCACGTGTCTGCGGCAGTGGCATTCCCCTAAAATGAATCTCCATTTCTTCAAGCTTCCTCAGATAAAGGATGGCCGTATTTTGTGGGTGGACGTTTTCTGCCAAATCTTCTATAAAATCAGCCACTATCCCGCTTTGCTTGACGACCAACKGAATATTCGTGACCAGGGGAAGAATTCGTTCAATTATTTCAAATTGCTTTTCACGCATTTTGAAATAATGGTAATAGAGGTCTTCTTCCCTTAAGAAATGATTTTCCACGTCCCTGAAGGCAAGGCTCTTGGCTTGATTAAGAAGATTGGCTGTTTCAGTGATTTCCTTACCATCCCATGTGTGATCATTATCCCTCAAATAGCGGACAATTCCCATCAAGATCGCACTGAAGTTCGTTTCGATACTTTCCTGATAGGCCAGCAGTTTGTCATCGACACTGGGCATGTACAGATTCATGACAAGTGCCACTCCGACTCCAACTGCAATTAATATCGTTTCATTGATCAGCAGGGAAAAAGTGATGTCACCGGACCCGTATAGGTGCATGATGATGACGCTACTAGTCACGATCCCCTCATTAATCTTCAAGGCAACTGCCGTTGGAATGAAAATCAAGAGAATCAAACCTATTATCAGCGGATGGAATGCGATGAACTGAAATAATAGGGATGCATAGGCCATTGCGATCAAACAAGCTAAAAACCGGTGCCAGGAGGCATACACCGACTTCTTTTTTGTAACTTGGATGCATAAGATCGCAATGATTCCCGCGGCAGAGAAATATTCGAGATTAAGCATTTGTGCAATAATAATTGCCAGGGTGGCCCCCAAAGCAGTTTTAATCGTCCTGTATCCGATTTTAAACATTGTTATGTATCACCTGGCTCTTTCTCCATCTATTATAATACTATCAGGAAATCAGAAATTTTTACAGTCCTTTGCGAGTTAAATTTCCAATTTTTCTAAATACATGCACGCAAAAATACATTATAGGAAAAAAATAAAAAAGGTAACTAAACGTTACCTTTTTTCACAATTATATACTATTTGCTTTAGCTTATAAAACTTTTTCCAAGAAGTCTTTTGCACGCTGGCTTTTCGGATTGGAAAAGAAATCTTCCGGAGCACTTTCCTCAACGAGCAGACCCCCGTCCAGGAATAGTACACGATYGGCCACTTCTTTGGCGAAGCCCATTTCATGCGTTACAATCAGCATGGTCATCCCCGTATGTGCCAGTGACTTCATAACCTCGAGCACTTCTTTTACCATCTCGGGGTCAAGCGCTGAAGTCGGCTCATCGAAAAGCATTACTTCCGGGTTCATTGCCAATGCCCGTGCAATCGCGACCCTTTGTTTTTGTCCGCCTGACAGACGATTCGGATAAGTCGATTCTTTATCGGCCAAACCGACTTTAGTCAACAGCTCACGAGCTTGTTTTACAGCCTCGGCCTTTGATAATTTTTTCACCTTCATAGGTGCATATATCAGATTCTCCAGTACGGTTTTATGTGGAAATAAATGAAAATGCTGAAATACCATTCCGACATTTTCACGCACTTTCATGATATTGGTCTTTTTATCAGTGATGATTTGATCTTTAAACCTGATTTGACCATCAGTTGGAGTTTCAAGCATATTGATGCAGCGCAAGAAAGTTGATTTTCCCGAACCGGATGGACCGATGATCGCTACCACTTCACCCTGTCCTATCTCGGTGCTGATTCCCTTTAAAACCTCGAGCTTACCATAATTTTTTTTGAGTCCATCAATTTTAATCACTGCGTCTCATTCTCCTTTCAATCACTTTGCCTAAGATGGTGAGAATCATGACCATCACATAATAAATGAGACCGGCAAATAAAATCGGCTCGAAGAATTTATATGTCTCACCGCCGACAATATAAGCACGGCGCATGATATCCCCTAATCCAATAATTGTGACAACGGCTGATTCCTTCGTTAAGGAAATCAATTCGTTAACAAGGGATGGCAGGATGTTCTTGATGGCCTGCGGAAGGATAATATTAAGCATCATCCCTGAATAGGGAACCCCAAGTGCAAGTGCAGCCTCTCGTTGGCCTTTATCGACCGCTAAAATGCCTCCCCTGATAATTTCAGAGATATATGCAGCTGAATTTAGCCCGAATGCTAAAAATGCTGCTTGGAACGCTTCGATTTGAATTCCTAATATTTGTGGTGAACCAAAATAAATCAGCATTAATTGCAGCACCAAAGGGGTACCGCGAAAAATGGATGTATAAAAGTCAGCAATCCAATTCAATGGCTTGATTCTGCTGATTTTAAGTATAGATAATAATATTCCCAAAACAAATCCGATTACTGCCGCTACCGCTACAACCTTTAATGTAGTCGGCATTCCCTCCAGGATATATGGAAGGGAAGGCATAATCCTTTCAAATTCCAGATTCACTCCATTCATCCTCTCTTATGAAGGCCGTTATCTTGGGCCTTCCTCCTGCTTCATTTTATTAACAATAAAGCGCGGAAAAACGTTCAGAAGGCATTCTGAACGCTTTTCATCTCTCTGGTTTATTCAGTTTCACTGCCACCGAACCATTTTAATATTAATTTTTCCATTTCACCATTTTCCATCATTTTTTTCAACTCGGCATTGAATTCTTCAGTTAACTTGCTTCCTTTTTGGAAAGCGATTGCCGAACCGGCATCTTGATCACCAGACTTGATCAAATGGCCAACCAATTCTTTATTATCTTTCAAGTAGCCTTTTGCAACAGTATCTTCCATGATCACGGCGTCAAAACGTCCTGTTGACATTTCTTGAACAACCTCAGGAATACGATTCCGTTTTTCAACTTTCATCCCGATATCTTGGGATTTATTCAAGTCATTTGCCAATGTCTCCTGAATGGATGCAAGCTGTACGCCTACCGTTTTCCCTTTTAAATCTTCAACAGTTTTGATTTTACTGTCCTTTGTCGTGATGATCATGTTTTTAGCTGTATAGTAAATATCACTGAAATCGACTGATTGCTCACGTTTTTCTGTTGGAGTCATTCCGGAGATAACGAAATCGACCGATTTATTTTCCAGGGCAGGCACAAGACTATTAAAGTCAATGTCCTTCACTTCGACCTCATAACCTAATTTTTTTCCGATTGCTTTAGCGATATCAATGTCAAATCCTTGGATTTCATCACTTTTAGATGTTTCAACAAATTCAAATGGCGGATAATCCGCAGATGTTCCCATTACCAGGACCTTCTTGTCTTCATTGTCAGCTGTGTTCTTATCTTCTTTCTCTGATGTTCCGCATGCCGCTAAAATACCTACTAATAAAATAGAAGTAAGCAACAATGCTAACTGCTTTTTCAACTTCATTATTATTCCTCCAAAATGATATTTTCAATTCTCTTGTTTTTAAATTAGGTTAGTTAAATTTCGAACAACTAATATTCATAYACTAATGTGTATTTTAACACACTCTAATAATTATTCAATAACGTAAATAATAGATTCATTTTTCAGAATATTATCACAATTACACATCTAGGCTTCGTGCTTTCTCATTAAAGGTAATATATGCGCCTCCATATCTATCTTCTTTCCCAAAAGTTCCTGACTTATGCAATTTCATGAATAAAAAAACCCACCGATTGGGCGGGTTCAGACTGTAGACAAAATTCGAACAAAAGCCAGTTTTCTTATAGTTTTTTTCTTAAAAAAGTATTTCTATTGATTCCAGAAATCCGCTCCCTTTCCGCCGACTGTATGCCAAGCCTCCTCAGTGCAAGCGCCTATGGGGTCTCGGCTAGCCAGTTACTCGGCAGGAGTGTCACAGCTTTCTTCAATCCAATTAGAGTTCATAAAACAATAAAAAACCATATAGAACTAGATCGCTGCAGCTTTTTATGTAAAAGACGTTCCAGCTTGATTTCTGAAATCCGCTCCCTTTCCGCCGACTGTCTGCTGAGCCTCCTCACCGCAAGCGG
>NZ_JBFUIQ010000174.1:0-6176 GCF_056401795.1 Peribacillus sp. P4_D6 | reverse complement strand
GCAATGAACCATACTCCTTGCATTCCCATTCCCTCCTTTAAATATGTAAAAAGCCACCCTCTTGAAAAGAGAGTGGCGGTATCAGTCAGACTTATTTGTCTAATTGTTGTTTAGCAGCAGTTGCTAATTGAGCAAAAGCTTGTTCGTCAGCAACAGCAAGATCAGCAAGCATTTTGCGGTTCACTTCGATACCAGCAAGCTTTAGGCCATGCATTAAACGGCTGTAAGAAAGACCGTTGATGCGTGCTGCAGCGTTGATACGAGTGATCCAAAGTTTGCGGAAATCACGTTTCTTTTGACGACGGTCACGGAAAGCATAGTTTCCTGACTTCATTACTTGTTGGTTAGCTACTTTGAAAAGAATATGTTTCGCGCCATAGTAACCTTTAGCTAATTTTATTACCTTTTTACGACGTTTGCGAGTAACAGTACCGCCTTTTACACGTGGCATGTTATTTCCCTCCTATTTAACTCGATAAATCGAACTTATTTAATGTTGTCTAGCATATGACGAATACGTTTGAAGTCACCTTTGCTTACAAGGCTAGCTTTGCGAAGCTTACGCTTTTGCTTAGTAGATTTGTTAGCAAATAAATGGCTTGTGTAAGCGTTAGAACGCTTAAGTTTGCCGGATCCAGTCTTTTTGAAACGTTTAGCAGATCCGCGGTGAGTTTTCATTTTAGGCATAAGGTATTCCTCCTCATTACAAATTACTTTACAATTACTTTTCGTTTTTCGGTGCTAAGATAATGAACATGCTGCGCCCGTCCATTTTTGGGTGTTGCTCGATTGTAGCCACTTCTTTACATGCTTCAGAAAAACGAACGAGTACACGTTGACCAATTTCCTTATGCGTAATGGCACGTCCTTTGAATCGGATAGAAGCTTTTACTTTATCGCCTTTTTCAAGGAATTTAATACCGTTGCGAAGCTTCGTATTGAAATCATGCTCTTCAATCGTCGGGCTCAAACGAACCTCTTTCAGACTGATGACTTTTTGATTTTTACGTGCTTCCTTGTCTTTCTTTTGCTGCTCGAAGCGGTGTTTTCCGTAGTCCATGATCCGGGCTACCGGAGGCTTTGCATTTGCAGCAACTAAAACTAGATCAAGATTTACACGAGCGGCAATTTCCAATGCTTCGAATTTCGTTTTAATTCCAAGTTGTTCTCCGTTTTGGTCAATAAGACGAACTTCACGGGCTCGGATGCCCTCGTTTACCATCGCGTCTTTACTAATAGTTAGCCACCTCCAAAGATATTGGCGAATACGAATATTTGAATAAATTCGGTCACGCTCACAACTCGCTTACAGGATATAATCATAATAAAAAAGTGTGGATGCATGTTGCACCCACACTTGATAGACTCATTCAGAAAGATCCAAATAATCAAATCATGACCTGTTAACTGCATTGTTTGCGTCAACCAGGTGAGAAGCGGGTGCTTCTTCTTTTCATCAAACACGTATTCAATTCACTTTAGAAATATATCATAAACACTGATGACTTGTCAAATGCTAAATTTTATTCGTTTTTCACAACAAAATTAATATTA
Organism: Peribacillus sp. P4_D6; assembly: GCF_056401795.1. Lineage (NCBI taxonomy): Bacteria > Bacillati > Bacillota > Bacilli > Caryophanales > Bacillaceae > Peribacillus > Peribacillus sp. P4_D6. Next base: position 4,622 of record NZ_JBFUIQ010000174.1, on the reverse strand, counting down.
TCAGACATTCAGTTATTTGACAATACGTTTTTTAAAGTAATTTGGACAAAAAATATTCATCATGATACTTTCCATCAAAAAACAGTGATTCCCGCTTTATTCCTTCCTTTTCAAAACCCATCTTTCGATATAAGGAAAGCGCAGGGGCGTTGTTTGCGATGACGGACAATTCCAGGCGCCGTATTTCGTTTGTCCGTGCATGCTCCTCCATTTTCTGAAATAGCTTCGTACCGATGCCTTTTCCTCTGTCCTGTTCATGGATGCCGATGACGATTTTGGCGGAATGCCTCGTACGGCCCATTTGATTGCCCAATAAGATTAGGTAACCAGTCAACTCATTGCCGCTAGCGGAAACGAGGACAATGGAAGGGGGATTTTTTTCGATTTGCTCCAATTGCTTTTCCATTTGTTTCGCCGTAGCTTTTCTTTCCCCAGGGTTAAACAGCATATACCCGGAATCTTCTACATGATTGAACAGAGCAGCCAAGTTACCCGCGTCTTTCCTTGAAGCCCTTCTAATCTCCATTTATCCCCATTCCCCCTTTAGTTACAGTCCATACTGGCCGAAGACATCACATGTTAAGAGTCTTCTTTCGCCTTTTTCTTTTTCTCAATGGTGTCCCAAGAAAATAGGWCTATCCAAAAAAGCAGGACCGGGACGATGGCATATTGTCGATAATCATCCAATAACAATAAGATGATGATGACAAGGAATGTCGGTCCGAATAGATAAGTAAATTTCTTTTTCATGCTGCCCCTCCTTTTCATTGCTGTACATATTTTCACATGATGGTTTCATTTTATCATGCCATGATTAAAAAGAGGGACACAACTATATGTGCCCCTCTTTTTGCTATTAACGGCTCACTTCCGCCTTAATCGCTGAAACGAAATCTTCAAATGCGATCGTTTCGGACTTTTGTTCACCGTATTTACGTACATTCACGCTGCCTTCTTTGGCTTCATTGTCTCCAACGACCAGCATATACGGGATTTTTTGCATTTGCGCTTCACGGATTTTGTAACCGATTTTCTCGTCACGTGTATCCAGGTCGACACGAATGCCTTGCGCTTTAAGTTTTTCCTGTACTTCTTTCGCATAATCCAAGTGCACTTCAGGTGAAACCGGGATCACCTGTGCTTGGATAGGTGCAAGCCAAGTAGGGAATGCCCCCTTGTATTCTTCAATCAAGTAAGCGACAAAACGTTCCATTGTGGAAACGACGCCGCGGTGGATAACAACCGGACGGTGCTGCTTGCCGTCCTCACCGACGTAATTAAGGTCAAAACGTTCAGGAAGCAAGAAATCAAGCTGAACAGTGGAAAGCGTTTCATCTTTCCCTAAGGCAGTGCGCACCTGAACATCAAGCTTAGGACCGTAGAATGCCGCTTCACCTTCCGCTTCAAAGTAATCAAGACCAAGCTCATCCATGGCGCCTTTTAACATGCTTTGCGCTTTTTCCCACATGTCATCATCATCGAAGTATTTTTCTGTATCCTGAGGATCGCGATAAGACAGACGGAATGAATAATCCTTGATATCGAAATCTTTATAAACTTCCAGAACAAGGTTCACAACACGCTTGAACTCTTCTTTGATTTGGTCGGGGCGAACGAAAATGTGCGCATCATTCAATGTCATCCCACGTACACGCTGAAGGCCTGAAAGGGCACCTGACATTTCATAGCGGTGCATCAAGCCTAGCTCAGCAATCCGGATTGGCAGTTCGCGGTAGCTGTGGATGCTGTTTTTATAGACCATCATGTGATGCGGACAGTTCATCGGACGCAGGACAAGCTGTTCGTTTTCCATCTCCATGACCGGGAACATACCGTCCTGGTAATGATCCCAGTGTCCGGATGTTTTATAAAGGTCCACGCTTCCCATTACAGGTGTGTAGACATGGTCATAGCCTAAACGTTCTTCCTTATCCACGATATATCTTTCGATTGTACGGCGAATTGTCGCGCCTTTTGGCAACCACATCGGCAGCCCTTGCCCCACTTTCTGTGAGCTCATGAACAAGTTCAATTCTTTGCCGATTTTACGATGGTCACGTTCCTTGGCTTCTTCAAGGAGACGCAGGTGTTCGGCCAAATCTTCTTTTTTATAGAAAGCCGTACCGTAAATGCGTTGAAGCATTTTGTTTTTGCTATCGCCTCTCCAGTATGCTCCAGCGATGCTCAATAGCTTGAATTCTTTGATTTTCCCAGTTGATGGAACATGAATTCCACGACAAAGGTCAAAGAATTCCCCTTGCTCATAAAGTGTTACCTGCTGATCGGCAGGAATCGCATCGATCAACTCCAATTTATACTCGTCGCCGATTTCTTTAAAACGGGAAATCGCTTCATCACGACTCACTTCGATGCGGGAGATTGCCAAGTTTTCGTTGACGATTTTCTTCATTTCTTTTTCAATCAATGGAAGGTCTTCGGGAGTCAATGATTCCTCCAGATCCATATCATAGTAAAAGCCGCCTTCAATGACTGGCCCTACGCCGAATTTAGCGTTTTTGAACAGTCGTTTGATCGCTTGTGCCATCAAGTGCGCTGTACTGTGACGCAATACTTCAAGAGCATCCGCTGCGTCCTGTGTGACGATTTCGATTGTACCATCTTGTTCAATCGGACGTTTTAAATCATATAATTCACCATTGAATTTTCCGGCAATGGATTTTTTCCTTAAACCAGGACTGATGGATGCAGCGATGTCTTCAGTTGTTGTGCCTTTAGCAAACTCCTTGACCGCTCCGTCAGGAAAAGATATTTTCAGTAGTTCTGACATTCAGTTTCACTCCTTCTTATTTGTTCGAACAAATTACAGGTTTTTGATTCCATTACAACACAAAAAAGCCCGCCCCTGTATAAAACAGGGACGAGCTTAGTAATAAATATCATTAACCCGCGGTTCCACCCTCGTTCCAGCTTGCTTTTCACGGCAAAATGGCACTTGTAACTTGGTAACGGCAGCTTCCCGTCAGCTCATATTCGCAGAATGCCTGCTTTCCGAGCCGAAGTTTAAAGGTGGTAAGTGTTCCATGCGAATAGGAAGCTTACAGCCTGTTGGCTTCCCTCTCTGATAATCGGCAACTAGAATACCCTTGTCCTCATCATAACTTTTAGTTTTTTAATAGTATGTAGGAAATTATAATTTGTTATACGGTGAAAATCAAGGTTAATTTTCTTTTTTCCACGAAAGTTCATTCAACTGCATAGAAAATGACGAAAGTGGTAAAATGGTCGCCCGTTCTTCGAAAATCCTTGAAATGGTCTGGATGAGCCCCTCTTCCTTGTCATCAGTATATATGCACAAGTTTTCAGGAGCAATCGATAAAAGCGGGGCAAGTATCACCGTATCGAGAAAAAGTGAGCTTTTGGCAAGAAGCCTCCTGTCAATCATACTATTGATTTTTGGACGGTCGAGTTTGCTGAATTTCTGATCATAGAAGTGAAAACCGTCCCGGTTGACCAGGTGAAGCTTTCTTAATTTCGACTCCTGCCCTTGAAGGCAATCACGGAGCGTAGCAATGAAATTTTGATAGTCCTGTTCCAGCTTATATTCATCAATCGCCTTGACGACATACTTTTCCAAAGTGTGCTGAAACGATTTTAAACGGAAGGTCGTAAAAGAATCGAATGAAAAAGATACCTTTCCAGCCAAGATGCTTTGAAGTCCTTCCTCAATCAATCGTTTCTCCGTACTGAATGCTCCATCTTGATTCCTGGCTCTTTCCGCCTCGATGATGGATGATGCAATTTCAATGATGGCTTCAATTTCTTCCCGTTCCCTATAAAAAAATTTACCGACTATAATTTGCTCCAGAACAGGAAGCGTCTTTTCTTCCAATAAAAAAGAATGGAATGCATCACGAAGCAGAATTAGCCATTCATCACCTGAAGATTCCGTCATATCCACATGCATGCCTTGTTGCGGAATAAATCGAATATATGCTTGAAATTCTGCCCCCAGTGGATGGACAGAAACGAAATTCAGTAATTTCAATGCCTCTGAATCGTTTTGAAACAAAATTTGCACTACGACATCCCCCCTTCCCCCTTGCTTCTTTTTTCATGTATATGGGGATGGGGACGTGTTTAGAAGTAGGATGGGCCTTGTAAGAAGAAAAAAGTGACCTCCATTAAGAGACCACTTTTCTTCATCTTCTCCGATTCACGCCATCAAGCTTGACCGGCTCGGCTAAATATTGAATTCTTTCCAGTACCCGGGCCGCCTTCACTTCTTCTTTCTCACCGCGCTGTGAAAAGGTCAGGTGGTTCTCCAGGCCATTCATATCAAAATTCGAAGTGAAAAATGTCGGCAGGTTTTCCAGCATCCTAAATTGCAAAATCGGACCAAAAACCTCATCGCGTCCCCAGCTCGTCATGGATTCCGCTCCAATATCATCAAGCATGAGGATAGGTGCCGTTTTCACCATTTCAATTTTTTCATTGACCGTATTATCACCTATCGATCCCTTAAGTTCCCTCAAATAGTCAGGTACATAGACTATAAGGGAGGAAATTTGCCTTTTTGCAAGTTCATTGGCGATCGCACCTAATAAGTACGTTTTCCCAACACCGAATTTCCCATATATATACAAGCCTTTTTGCCTTTTACC
>NZ_JBFUIQ010000173.1:0-6292 GCF_056401795.1 Peribacillus sp. P4_D6 | reverse complement strand
ATTTTATTAAGGGCTGTTCTAATACAGGTCAGGGGCTGTACTTGATGTGAAGAGGCAAAATAGGCTAGTGATTTCCCTAATAACAGGTTTGCTAATTTCTATTGTCTTAAATTTCAAGAAAATTATGGTAGAATGTTAGTATAATCCAGATCAAATTGACGGGAGGGTGGTTTTCTTATCCAAAACTGACTGAGCGTTCGTTCTCCCAATGAAGGAAAAGGGCGTATGAGGATAAGAAAGCGATTACAGATGGAACTGAAAGATGTAAAAAACATAACCTTTCCTAAGCCTTCTTATGAAGAGTGGAAAGAAGCTGCGGAAGCAAGTTTAAAAGGGAAAAGTGTAGAAAAGCTTAAAACGAATACATATGAGGGCATCGCTTTATATCCACTCTATACAGAAAAGGCGGAATCAACGGAAAAAGTAGCTGAATTGCCAGGATTTTTCCCTTTCACCCGAGGAACGTCCCCAACGGGATATCATGACAAACCTTGGCTTGCCGTTCAACCTGTAAGCGGTATCACGGCTGAAGAAGCAAATGAAAAGATGAGGGCTGCATTCAAACGCGGTCAAAATGTCGTCGCATACCCTGCACGATTGCTCTCCGGGGGAGCAAGGGCTGAAACATTGTTTATGGAAATCCCATTAAAAGAAATGCCGGTTTTCATTGACCTTAAGGGGAAACAAAAAGAATTATTCCCTCAATTCAAAGCTGTTGCCGAAGCACAAAATACCCAATTGACAGGCGTCATTGCTGAAGATCCAATTGCAGAATGGCTCATTTGCGGTCAGTTGCCAGAAGATACGGATAACCATTTTGCAGAATGGCTGAAGACGATCCAGGATTATCAGAAGGTAGGCAGTGATTTAAAAACAGTTTTGATTAATACGGCAGTCTACCATAATGGAGGAGCCAATGCCGTACAAGAAATAGCTTACGGATTATCGGCAGCCGTCCAATATCTATTGGAAGGGCAAAAGCAGGGGCTTTCTACTGCTGCGGTTTCCGAAAAAATAGTATTCTCGTTTGCAGTGGATTCAAATTACTTCATGTCCATCGCTAAACTGAGGGCTGCCAGAAGGCTTTGGGCAGGTCTTGCAGAAGCTTTCGATACAGCATCGGACCATTTTAAAATGACGATACATGCCGTAACTTCCGAGTTGAYGGAAACGCTATATGATCAGCACGTCAATATTCTTCGGACCACGAACCAAGCTTTTTCAGCAGCAATTGGAGGCATTCAATATCTTCAAATCCATCCATTTACACACGCAACCGGTGAAACCGATGAGTTTTCAGAAAGAATTGCCCGTAATACTCACTTGATTTTAAAAGAAGAAACAAATATTACAACAGTTGTCGATCCTGCTGGCGGTTCATGGTATGTTGAGCAACTAACGGATGAATTGGCTGAAAAGGCTTGGGCAAAATTCCTTGAAATCGATGCAGCTGGAGGGATTCTGGAGCTAATTAAACAAGGTTCCCTTCAGAAAGAAATAGCTGAAGTTTACCAAGAAAGAGTTCAAAATGCGGCTTTCAGAAAAGAAAGTATCATCGGAACGAATGTATATCCGAATCCCGCTGATAAGATTAAAAACACCACAAAGGATAAACATGTGTCGTATATGAAAGTTGCGAAGCCGGTTGGCATTACCCCACTTGAATTGGAACGGGTATCCAGTCAGTTCGAACGGATAAGACTACGCAGTGAAAAGTTTAAAGGAATAAGCGGAACGGCTCCAACTATCGGTTTAATTAATTTGATAAATCTCAAATCCTATAAACCTCGTGCAGATTTCGTTCAAAGTCTTGCGGCAGCAGGTGGTATTGAAACAATCGGCAGTAAGGGATGTCGAACCGTTGAGGAAGCAATTGATTATGTAGCTGCGACCAAGCTCCCAATCTATTGTCTTTGCGGCAGTGATGGTGACTATTCGGAATTAGCGCCAGTCATCATTAAAGAAATTAAAAAGCAATTCCCTGAAATCACTATTTATAGTGCCGGCAAGCAGCAAGAAGAATTGGAGATTACACTAAGAGAAGCCGGGGTCAAAGATTTTATCCATGTTAAAATGAATGCAATATCCATTTTACTTGAATTATTGCAGAAGCTAGGGGTGAACTGAAATGAAAAAACCGAATTTTTCTGCTATAAATCCTGCTAAGTCCGAGATGAAAGGTACAGTGGAAGCATGGAAAAAGGAAGTCGAAAAGGCCGTTGGGAAAAACATTGAGGATCTTCTGTTTGAAACCAATGAACAAATAAAAATCAAACCGCTTTATGTTGAGGAAGATATTCGCGGCCTGGAGCATATGGAAAGTGTGCCAGGCATCGCTCCTTTTACAAGGGGTCCCTATCCTTCGATGTATGTCAATCGTCCTTGGACGGTACGGCAGTATGCAGGTTTTTCGACTGCTGAGGAATCCAATGCGTTTTACAGACGTAATCTGGCGATGGGGCAAAAAGGGCTCTCAGTTGCTTTTGATTTAGCTACACACCGCGGTTATGACTCCGATCATCCGCGCGTTGTCGGTGATGTGGGGAAGGCGGGAGTTGCCATTGATTCCATTCTTGACATGAAGATCCTGTTCGACGGCATTCCGCTTGATCAGATGTCCGTGTCAATGACAATGAACGGTGCAGTATTACCGATCCTTGCGTTTTATATCGTGACAGCTGAAGAACAAGGCGTAACACAGGATAAGCTTTCAGGCACGATTCAAAATGACATCTTAAAGGAATACATGGTTAGGAATACGTATATCTACCCGCCTGAAATGTCCATGAAAATCATAGCTGATATCTTTGAGTATACTTCCAAATATATGCCCAAGTTCAATTCCATTTCCATCTCCGGTTATCATCTGCAAGAAGCGGGGGCGCCGGCTGATATCGAACTTGCCTATACGTTGGCGGATGGGCTTGAGTATGCACGTACCGGAATGAAAGCAGGCATTGATATCGATAAATTTGCACCACGCCTGTCATTCTTCTGGGCTGTAGGAATGAACTATTTCATGGAAGTGGCGAAAATGCGGGCGGCTCGTTTCATTTGGTCAAAACTGATGAAACAATTCGAACCGAAAAATAATAAAGCAATGGCATTGAGGACTCATTCCCAAACCTCCGGCTGGAGCCTTTCCGAGCAGGATCCGTTTAACAATGTCGCAAGGACCCTTATTGAAGCGCATGCGGCTGCACTTGGACATACACAGTCGCTCCATACGAACGCATTGGATGAGGCCATTGCCCTGCCAACGGATTTCTCGGCACGTATTGCACGTAATACACAGCTCTATCTGCAGGAGGAAACCGGAATCACAAAAGTAATCGATCCATGGGCAGGTTCTTACTATGTAGAATCGCTCACTAATGAATTGATCGAACGGGCTTGGGCTCACATAGAGGAAATCGAAGGTCTGGGAGGAATGGCGAAGGCAATTGAAACCGGCCTTCCAAAAATGAGGATCGAGGAAGCCGCTGCAAAGCGACAGGCTAAAATCGATTCTCAAGATGAAACGATCGTAGGCGTCAATAAGTATCGGTTGAAAAAAGAAGATCCGATTGAAATACTGGAGATTGACAATACAGCAGTTCGCGAAAGTCAGCTTAAGCGATTGAGCGAATTGAAAGCGAAACGTGATCAGGCAAAGGTGGATGAAGCTCTTAAAGCGCTTTCAATGGCGGCCAGAACTGGAGAGGGTAACCTTCTTGAACTGGCTGTGCAAGCAGCAAGAGTACGGGCTTCATTAGGTGAAATCTCAGATGCGATCGAAGAGGTGGCTGGACGTCACAAAGCAACGATCCGTTCTATCAGCGGCGTATACAGCTCGGCTTACTCAAAAGAAGCGGAAATTGAGGAAGTCGTCCGCATGACGGAAGAATTCCTTGAAAATGAAGGAAGAAGACCGCGTTTGTTAATGGCTAAAATGGGCCAGGACGGTCATGATCGCGGAGCTAAAGTAGTCGGAACGGGGTTTGCGGATTTAGGCTATGATGTCGATATCGGTCCATTATTCCAAACACCGAAAGAAACCGCCATCCAGGCCGTGGAAAATGATGTGCATGTAGTCGGAATGAGTTCCCTAGCTGCCGGCCATAAAACATTGTTGCCGCAGCTTATGACGGAACTGAAGAACTTGGGACGAGAGGACATCATAGTGATCGTAGGCGGCGTCATCCCTGCACAGGATTATGATTATCTTATGGAAAATGGCGCTACAGCCATTTTTGGACCTGGGACGGTCATTCCGCAGGCAGCAAAGAAAGTGCTTCAGGAAATATACAATCGCCTCGGATATGAGGAAGTGGCCCAATAATGAGTGAGGACAAGAAGCCGGAATGGGTCGATCTTAACAATAAGGAAGGTTTTGCTTCTTCATTAAAGCCAGGTGTGGAATTAGCAGCCAGCCAAAACAAACCTTCAAAAAGCAAATTCGTCAAAAAACATAATGTAAACATACCGGTCCATGAACTTAAAGAGGGAATCATAAAAGGGGACAGGGCCAAGCTAGCCAAAGGGATTACATTGGTTGAAAGCAATGCATCCCACCATTTGGATCATGCACAGGAATTATTGCAAGCCATCCTTCCTCATACAGGGAACTCAATGCGAATCGGGATTTCCGGAGTGCCCGGTGCCGGGAAAAGTACCTTCATCGAGACGTTCGGAACCTACTTATGTGACAGGGGCCATAAGGTTGCCGTTCTAGCCGTCGACCCAAGCTCTTCGGTCAATGGCGGAAGTATACTGGGCGATAAGACAAGGATGGAGGAACTGGCTAGAAACCCCCATGCCTTCATAAGACCCTCACCATCCGAAGGAACTCTTGGCGGGGTTCACCGCAAAACGAGGGAAACGATGTTGCTTTGTGAAGCGGCAGGTTTTGATGTGATACTGATAGAAACTGTCGGGGTCGGTCAGAGTGAAGCTATAGTTCGAAGTATGGTCGACTTCTTCATGCTCCTTGTCCTAACGGGTGCCGGAGATGAATTGCAAGGGATGAAAAAAGGGATTCTGGAACTTGTGGACGGAATTGTTGTCAATAAGGCCGACGGCGAGAACCTCCCCCTGGCGATTAGGACGAAATCCGAATATAGCAGAATTTTGCACTTCCTTCAGCCAGCCACAAAGGGTTGGGCAGGAAAGGCATATACTTGTTCCGCCATAACCGGTAAAGGAATTCCTGAGCTTTGGGATGTATTGAATGAATTTTCCCAAATGACCAAGGAATCGGGTGTTTTTCAAGAACGGAGAAGAATGCAATCTAGGGAATGGCTTTATTCATTGATCGATCACCAGCTTAAAACGATGTTTTATAAAAATGAAACCGTCAAGAGTCTTCTCCCTATGCTCGAGAATCAAGTGATGTCAGGGAATAAAACGGTCACTGCTGCTGTTAAGCAGGCCTTTCAATCTTTTGCAGAAACATTTAAGTCTAATGAAAAATAAATGGGATGGGGCAGGCATGGATCTATTCCCACGCCTGCCCCATCCTTTTGTAAGTCTTGTTGTTACACACATGATTCCCGCTCTCCTTTCGTTTTAAACATGTTCGGAACGGATTATGCGGTTTTAACAGGTAAATTTATTGAATCACGAAGAGGCAATTGTTATGATAGGATTGAAGAGAAAACTTGGAAGGAGCAAATGCCATGAATATGGATTTTAATTTTTTAATGAACGACGTAGTCAAACAGGCTCGCGATGAGATTAAGACTGCTGGATATACAGAACTGACCACTCCCGAAGAAGTAGAGGAAGTATTTGCACAAAAAGGAACGACACTTGTTATGGTAAACTCCGTTTGTGGCTGCGCTGGGGGAATAGCTAGACCTGCAGCTGCTCATGCAATCCATAATGATAAACGCCCAGATCAGCTTGTAACCGTTTTTGCTGGGCAAGATAAAGAGGCGACGGAAAAAGCCCGTGACTATTTCGAAGGATATCCGCCGTCATCCCCATCATTTGCATTGCTGAAGGATGGAAAAATCATCACCATGATAGAACGCCATGAAATTGAAGGGCACCACCCGATGTCTGTAGTAGAAAAATTACAAGACTACTTCGATCAATATTGCGAAGAAGTTTAATCCATATCGATAAACTAAAAACCCGCCCAATCGGCGGGTTTTAGTTTGTCGATAAAAAGAGATTCGGAATGGTCTCATCCTGAACAGAATCTTCAAACAAGGCTAGATCATCATTGGTGGTTATTACTTTAAATCATAATTGGATTGCAGCGATTACGACAGCCCTCCCGGATAATTGGCTTTTATGCCCCTTTAGG
>NZ_JBFUIQ010000172.1:0-6305 GCF_056401795.1 Peribacillus sp. P4_D6 | reverse complement strand
ATGTCGTTCCTTTGTACGGTCACCGATTTTGCCATACATGAAATTCAATTGCTTTTGAATGAATTCAATGTTCTTGTTCAACATCGGCTCGAGCCCCCTATCCAAAGAGACAGCGTGGACAAAAAGCTTTTCATGGTTCTCTTCAAGCTGTGATTTCAGCGTCCCGAACAGGGTGTCAATCGTTTCATCTTTAACGGAATCAAGGTAACTTTCCACAGCATTAGCGGTTCCTTCAGTCAGAACAGTTTCCAAACTGAGTTCCATTTCTTCAAGGTCGCTTTGGATACTCCGCTCCACCAGCGTGATATTCAACCTAGGAATGATTGGCGGCATCTTCATGGAAAACAACTCAAACACCTTTTTTAATTCTGCCCAATAGGCTATTTCCCCTGGCCCAGAAACGAATGCCAATACAGGGAAAAGCATTTCCTGCATGAGCGGGCGTGTAATGACATTGTTGYTTAATCGTTCTGGATGATTTCTGGCTATCTGCAAGAGTTCATCCCCGTTAAATGATACCTCACCGTTTTTTCCGCTGAAACTGCCTTCTACACGTTCGAGTAAACATCGATCTTTTTTTTCTGGATCATAATAAAATAAATTAGCGGCGCGTTTATCCATTTCAATCATTTTTGCATACCCTTTCGCATGCATGAATGATTGCTGTTCCTCGACCACTTCAGCAATCCGTCCACTTTCATTGACCATCGATTCAAAGTATGCCTTCTCAATTCGCCTTAAATCCGGATCTCCGGCATCGACTAGTAAAAGGCCATATTCTTTGAACCATTCATGAATCAGCTCGGCGAAGAAATCGACGAAGGTATTCGATCTCTTAATGGTTTCCTTCAAATCAATCAGGAGTTTGTTCGTAAATTCCGTTTCTCCATAAGTTTCAATGATTTCCTCAAGCCACTTCTCTGCCTTTTCCGTTTCCAGCTCCACATCAGAAACCATTGTTTTATATGGCTGGTAGGAAGGATAGGTTTTTTTATCGGGTTTTCCGTTTTTCATAACATAAACATGATTGACCTCAGCCAAATCATGATCTTCTCCAGCTATCCAAAAAACCGGAATGACTGGCTGCCCCAGTTTTTTTTCCTGTTCTTCCGCAAGCTTAATGATCGATATCACTTTATGAATGGTATACAGCGGCCCTGATAATAACCCAGCCTGCTGTCCTCCAATCACAACAACGGAATCATCCCTGCGCAGCCTTCCAATATTACCCTTAACTGCCTCACTGAATGAAAGACGAGACATGTATTGTTGTATGTAATCCGACAATTCATCACGTGAAAAAGAGCGGTTCATCAATTCTTCATATCTATTGTGATAAATGTCAGGCTTAGACAAGTCATAGTGAAAATAATCCTCCGTTTCAAGACGGTTTTGTAAATAGTCCGATGCAAAACGGTTTAAAGATGGTAACGCGAGATCTTTCATCTCCATTTCTGTTCTCCCTTTCTCTGCAACTACAATTCTTTTTAGAGTATAACATTCCGGTTTAAGAAAACAAAAGAAGTTGCCCAGCAGCAGAAAATTGATGCGATGTTCTATGTTATGTAGTCAATATCTTCGTAATACTTGTAATTATTCCAATGGAAAACAATAGAAGGTAAGCCACGAAAAAAAAGGCGAAGTTCACTCTCCAAAAACCCTTTAATACCTTATGGAAAATGATTTCTTCTTTTACCTTGTAATGGACAAGAACCACCACGAATGCGTTGATGAGCATGATGAGCATGATCACCCAAATAATTTGCATATCCCAGATCGTAATGATCAAATAATGGACGGATAATACGAACAGCAGCGTACTCATGTCCATTGCAAATTGAACGGAGCGCCGATGGTTTCCAGTGAATTGTTTGGCACCTATAAAAAAAAGTATATACCCTACGAAAGGCAAGGTAATAAATATCGCGGCAAGGCTTGAAACTACGTACGGCACATCCTCATCCCCCCTGAGACTCTTTTCCTTTGACCATCTTATATAGAGAAGACGTCAGGCAATCACTTTTCCCTTTACTCTTTGCCTCCGAGAGGATATGACCCAAAATGGCATCAATTTCCGTTTTACGGCCATTTTCTAAATCTTTTAGCATGGAAGATCGATTTTCCGCAGTTGCGATGCAAACGGCTTTAACATGTTCAAATGACTCATCCTTATTTTGAACTTCCAAAATACCGGAGATTTCTTCAAAAAGCTCTTGAAATAATTGGTAGTAAAAAGAGTTAGTGATTAAACCGCCATTTTCCACACCAAGTATCGCCGTTAATGGATTTATCACCGCATTGACGACAAGCTTATCCATCAGCATCGAGTGAAAATCTTCACTCTTCGTAAAAGGAAAATGATCGATCCTTTCATTCACTAGCGATAGTTGCTCAAGTTCCCCGCTAAAGGAAGCGATTCTTGTCATGCCCAGTCCCGTATGCTCCACGGTATTCCCACCATGTTTCAATGCTCCATGCTCCACTACCCCCACATATATGGTCGGGGATTGAAGCTGCTTTAAATAAGAAATATGCCCATAGCCATTCTGCAAGAATAGCAATGGAACCTGAAAATCTTTGATCCTAGGCAGTATTTGCGGCAGGTGATATTGCTTGACGGCCACTATAAGAAGATCCACATCCGATATCCCTTCATCCAGCCCCTTGGACATGATGCCCGTCTGCAGTCGGCTTTCACCATCCGCAATAAGACGGATTCCCTCACGTTGGATGATGGACGCCTGATCCGCAGTATGGGTATAGAGAGTCACATTATGCTTCTCACTTAAACGGGACGCAAACAGCAGCCCTATGGCCCCTCCGCCAATGATTCCAATTCTCATGATAACCTTCCTTACTTTTTGAAATATATTTACTATTTTATCACATTATCTTTTTTAGCCTGCACGAATTTTCCCATCGTTGGAAAACACAGCCATTCCGATTGAATGAAACGACGGAACTGCCATTAACGATGGTTCGTCATAAAATACCAACGGAAAGAATGATTAATACGCCATTGAAGATATAATATTTTCTTCTTTAAGTGTTAATTTAATGGTATATTAGATACGAAAAGCTTATCCATTTTGAAGACTTTACAGAAACAAAAGATAACTCCAAACTCACCCCAAAAGAAATTGAAGGGAAAAGGGCGGGGAATAAAAGGCTATAAGCATTTAGTAAGCTAGGATAAGTCGATGATGTCATACTAGATTTAACCTAAGTTGAAATTCCACATGGCAAAGATCAGTGGGATGACTTTCAAAGGGTACAATCGGAAGAGGTTTATCAGAATTAAGGGGGAGCTTTTTTATGGAATACAAGGTTGAACGATTACTTGTAAATTTTAAAACGCTTGAGGAATTCAAAAAATTCAAAGAATACGGGATACAGGAACTGTCCATGCTAGATGATTTAGAAGGTAACATCATTGAAAATGACAGCCAATCACCTTTTTACGGAATCTTTTATGGCGATAAACTTGTAGCTCGAATGAGCCTTTATAAAAGAAGCGCTAAATTCGACCAGTATTTTGACAATTCCAGGGATTTCCTGGTTCTTTGGAAACTTGAAGTCCTGCCTAACTATCAGAAAAAAGGGTATGGAAGAGCTTTGGTCGAATTCGCCAAAAGCCTGAACATGCCTATCAAAACTAACCCAAGAGTCCATTCACAAGACTTTTGGAAAAAGATGGGTTTTTCTGCTGTTTCCTATGATTTGGACAGGGACCTCGGAGAAAACCCTCTGATTTGGAGCCCATTTGACGTACAAGATAAGAAAGAAATAGATACACAAGAATAAGGAAGCATCAAGAAAATGCGGGCGGATTTTCCCACCCGCATTTTTTATTTATTGACCCTTTCCAAATTACCATTCTTATCCATTTGGAAGCTCACCTTCGGATTCACCTTTTCGTCCTCCTGGACACTAAGTTTTCTTGCGCGCTCCATGATCTGCATTAACGCACGATAATCTTCCTCAACAGCTTTCAGGTTTTCCTTAAGCAGGACATTCTCTTCCAGTAATCGGACATTTTCCCGTTCAAGAAATAGGGAACGCTCAGAAATCCGTTCTTTTTCCTTATTATCAAGCTGAAAGAATTCATCCATTTTGGTTAAATATAATATAACTTCCTGAAGGGTAATAGATTCTTTATCTTCATGCTCGGGCGTTATTTCTTCAATCGTGACATTTTCGACCGTTGCAATCGAATCCCTTTCCACTTCAGGATTATTGACTACCTGTTCTTTCCTTTGTTTTTTCGCCAGCTCTATCCCTGATTTATATTGCTTCCTAACAAATGAATTCCAACGGAACCCACAAGCAGCAGATGTCCTCGATAACTGTTTCCCCACTTCTTCAAACGCCTTTAATTGTGTACTGCCTTCCCGTATATGCCTCAGTACCACTTCAGCCAACAACAGATCCTCATCATGAGTCCATGCATCTTGTCTCGCAATCGTCATCTCTCTACCTCCTTAGCAAGTTTTAATTCATAATATGCACATGCTAGGAAAGATAGAAGAAATATAGAGCGTGTAATATTTATTTTTTCTTATTTAGAAAACGCTCGACTGCAGCATGATGCTCATCACTCGCCCACAGTTTGGAACATTCCCGGATTTCCGCATCCATTCTTCCTTTAAGCCCGCTATCCTGCCATTTATGTACCAGCAATCGTTTATAGGCCATCAATACCCCTGTCTCATGGCGAAGAAAATCTTCCGCAAACCATTCCCATCCATCCGTACCTTCTCCGACTATCTCATCTACGAAACCAAGTTCCTTCGCTTCCTCAGCTTTTTGTACTTTTGCATCCAATAATAGCTTTAGCGCTTTTTGCTCTGGTATTTTTTCAAGTAAAAGCGAAGCTCCACCCCAGCCAGTCGTTATTCCTAGAGTACCTTGTACAAACCCTAGCCTAGCTTCCCTCTTTGCTAACCTGAAATCACAAGCTGTCGCTATTTCGCAACCGCCGCCGAAAGCACTTCCATTGATTAGCGCTATTGTTGGTTTTGGGAAAACTGCTAGTTTATACAGAATTTCACCCATTTTCGATAACATAGCAAAGGCCTCTTCTTCTGTATGCAAATCCTGAAATTCCCTTAGATCCCCGCCTGAACAGAACGCCTCAGAGCCCGCCCCGGTCAGGACCAGCAACTTAACTTCATCATCGCATGCAGCTTCCGATAATATTGACTCAAGTTCGTCCATCAGCTGATAATTCACGGCATTCCTTTTCTCCGGTCTATTAAATAGGAGCTTCATGAAACCGCGTTTACCCTTTTCAACTTCAATCACCTGATCCATGTAAACACCTTCTCCAAAATCATCGGCAAACGCGAATGATTCAAAATATTCTGCCAAATAAATTTGTAAAAAAAGCACAGAGAAAAATCCCTGCGCTTTGATTAGCGTGTTGCATCAAGAGAGCTAAGCTCTCAAGTAGGTCAAGAAATTATTTTGCGACAACTTCTTTTCCTTTATATGTTCCACATTCTTTACAAACGTGATGTGAAAGAGTCATTCCACCACAGCTCGGGCATTCTACCATACCAGGTACTTGAAGCTTGAAGTGTGTACGACGTTTTCTTTTTACAGTTTTCGACGTTCTTCTAAAAGGTACAGCCATTATTCCCACCTCCTTAAAAAATATAAAAAAGCTGGAAAAATCGGATTAACGATTTTTCGTTCCAATCAAGATTCTTTATTGTTGTCAAAAAAGTCGGCAAGCTTTGCAAATCTCGGATCAACCTTATGCTCATTTTCCTCTTCGGAAATAACAGCCCAGTCTTTCCCAGATTGAGGAGCAGCTTCATTCGAATCGACATCCTCACAAAAAACCTGCATCGGAATTTCTAGCAATAAATTTTCTTTAATTACCGGTATTAGGTCTACAACGTCGCCTTCCACAACAGTGACATCATCTCCGTAGAAATCTGTGCCATCTGCCTTTAAAAGAAAGGTTTCCTTTGTATCAATATCAATCGGATATTTAACGTCTACCAGTGTACGGGAGCAAGGTAATGTTAATTCACCTGAAAGATGCAAGTGAAAAGTAATCTCGGTCGAGCTGATATCAGCTCTTCCTTCTACTCTGATCGGAGAAACATCGCGAATTTGCGGGTCTCTTTCTCTAATGTCCAAGACATCCACCAGTTCATCAAACCGTAAATCTTTGTCCCGAATTTTTTGAAGTTGACTAATCGTCCATTTCAAATGAAATCACCTCAAGGCAACAAAAATAATTATAGCTTTCAATTATAAGTTTGTCAATATTTTTTCTTTACACTATAATGTAG
>NZ_JBFUIQ010000171.1:0-6428 GCF_056401795.1 Peribacillus sp. P4_D6 | reverse complement strand
TATGGATAAAGCTTTCACTAATCCATCGACGATATGTGCCCTGTCATGTGCCTTTTGCAGCTCATAACGTGAACGGTTCACGATTACCTCTTTACGGTGTTCGATATAAGCATCGAGCATTTTAGGCAGGCTCATCAATGTTGGCCGCTTTTTATAAATTGCAACCATATTGAAATTGTAGGCAATTTGGAGATCGGAATTTTTATATAAATAATGCAGGACTCCATTTGCATCTGCTTCTTTTTTCAGTTCGATGACAATGCGCAGTCCTGTACGGTCGGTCTCATCCCTAACTTCGGCGATACCTTCCACTTTCCGGTCTAGACGGAATTCATCCATTTTCTTAACAAGGTTAGCTTTATTGACTTCATATGGGATTTCAGTGATGACGATTTGCTGTTTGCCGCCCCGAATCGTTTCCACTTCCGCCAACCCGCGAATGATTATTTTCCCTTTACCTGTTTCATAGGCCTTACGAATGCCCTCAATTCCTTGAATGATACCGCCAGTAGGAAAATCCGGCCCTTTAATGACAGTCATTAAATCAGCGACTGTCGCTTCCGGCTTATCGATTCGCATAATGGCAGCATCAATGACTTCACCAAGTTGATGTGGCGGGATTTCAGTGGCATAGCCGGCTGAAATTCCTGTAGAGCCGTTTACAAGCAGGTTAGGGAACATTGCAGGCAAAACAATGGGCTCTTCAGAAGTATCATCAAAGTTCGGTACAAAATCGACCGTCCTTTTTTCAATATCCCGCAGCATCTCGGAGGCAATCGATGAAAGCCTCGCTTCCGTATACCGCATCGCAGCAGGCGGATCACCATCAATGCTACCATTGTTTCCGTGCATTTGGACCATGACCTTCCGCAGCTTCCAGTCTTGGCTCATCCGAACCATTGCCTCATAAACGGATGAATCTCCGTGAGGGTGATAGTTACCGATTACATTACCGACCGTTTTTGCGGATTTCCTGAATCCTTTTTCCTGAGTATTTCCTTCGACATGCATCGCATACAATATCCTGCGCTGCACCGGTTTTAAGCCGTCCCTTGCATCAGGAAGTGCCCGATCTTGGATAATATATTTACTATAACGGCCGAAGCGGTCACCAATTACCTCTTCAAGCGGCAAATCCCGAAACGTTTCTTCAAATACCATCGTTAATGACCTCCTCTTCAATCGACATATTTTCATTATCTAAAATATTCGATTCCTCTTCGAGACCAAAAGCGACATTGGCTTCAATCCACTTACGACGCGGTTCAACCTTATCTCCCATCAAAGTTGTCACACGTCTTTCTGCACGTGCTCCATCATCGATCTTCACACGTATCAATGTCCTTGTTTCCGGGTTCATGGTGGTATCCCATAATTGATCGGCATTCATCTCACCCAGCCCTTTATAGCGCTGAATCATATAGCCTTTCCCCACCTTGTCTATCGCTCCCTGGAGCTCCTCATCGCTCCAAGCATATTCAATGACTTCTTTCTTCCCTGTCCCTTTGCTCACTTTATATAAAGGGGGCAAGGCAATGTAAACCTTTCCTGACTCTATTAACGGTTTCATATATCGGTAAAAGAAAGTCAGCAGCAGCACTTGGATATGGGCACCATCCGTATCTGCATCAGTCATGATGATCACTTTATCATAGTTAGTGTCCGGCGTATTGAACTCCGCCCCGACACCCCCGCCGATGGCATGGATGATCGTATTTATTTCCTCGTTTTTAAAAATATCCGCCAGTTTTGCCTTTTCCGTATTGATAACTTTACCCCGCAAAGGTAGAACTGCTTGGAAACGGCGATCCCGCCCTTGTTTAGCCGATCCCCCAGCAGAGTCACCTTCTACAAGATACAATTCATTTCGTTCGGGATTTTTCGATTGGGCCGGTGTTAATTTCCCGGAAAGGATGGCATCGGATTTTTTCCGTTTCTTCCCGCTTCTTGCGTCTTCACGGGCTTTGCGTGCCGCTTCCCTTGCCTGGAACGCTTTAATCGCTTTTTTAACCAATAGGGTACTTGTGGTCGGATCTTCTTCAAAAAAGTAGGCTAGGTGCTCTGATACGATGGAATCGACTGCAGAACGGGCTTCGCTGGTTCCAAGTTTGCTTTTGGTTTGTCCTTCGAATTGAAGAAGTTCTTCAGGGATGCGCACTGAAATGATTGAAGACAAGCCTTCACGTATATCGGTACCTTCGAGGTTTTTATCTTTTTCCTTTAATAGCCCCATTTTTCTGGCATAATCATTGAATGCCCGTGTCATGGCCGTTTTTGCACCAATCTCATGGGTGCCCCCATCTTTTGTACGAACGTTATTCACGAAGCTTAGAATATTTTCTGAATAACCATCGTTGAATTGAAAGGCAAGTTCGACTTCGATCCCATTTTGTTCCCCTTCTAAGCTGACTACACTATGGAGTGTCTCTTTCTCTTCATTTAAATAATCGACAAACGCTTCAATGCCATTTTCATAGTGAAAAATTTCATTATGGTCGTTACGCTCATCCGTCAATTCTATCTTCATGCCTTTTAAAAGAAAAGCTGATTCGCGAAGGCGCTCACACAGGATTTCATAATTAAAAGTCGTCACCGAAAATATTTTAGGATCGGGCTTGAAGTGGATTTTGGTCCCAGCTTGATTTGTTTTACCGATTTTCTCCAGTGTGGTTTCTGGCTTTCCGCCATTGAAAAAACGTTGTTCGTAAATGAACCCGTCCCTCTTGATTGTTACGACAAGCCATTCAGACAACGCGTTAACGACCGAAGCACCGACTCCATGAAGGCCTCCGCTCGTTTTATATCCGCCTTGTCCAAATTTACCTCCAGCATGAAGAATCGTTAAAATGACCTCAGGCGTCGGTTTACCTAATTTATGCATGCCAATAGGCATTCCACGCCCTTTATCGGACACACTTACACTGTTATCTTTATGTATTTTCACACTAATTTGGTCTCCATATCCAGCTAAAGCCTCATCTACGGAGTTATCTACAATCTCGTACACTAAATGATGAAGTCCGCGTGCATCAGTACTGCCGATATACATACCGGGACGTTTTCTGACCGCTTCGAGTCCTTCCAGTACCTGAATTGCATCATCATTGTACTCGATTGTTTTTACTTTCTTTGCCACAGAAATTCCCCTTTCCTTACTAAACACAATTTCCGGGCCAAATCATACTGCAATGAAATGACTCACTAGCTTAACAAATCCATTAATACGTTATTATCATTATAACAAGTATAATACTTTCACGAACAAAGAACAAGTGTTCTATTTTTTTGTCCTTTTTATTAGCGTTAGCACATTTGTGTGGAACAAAACGTATCATAGCTACCATTCTAATTGTAGCGGTAAATTTTCATTTGGCAAATATACTTTTATATTTAAATCAAATTAAGCTTTAATGGCTTAATTTTGCCCGACCGCTCAATGCCCGCTATGGCTGCCTTTCAGTTTTTCTCCAGAAATAAAGCGATACCTTAAAAAAAGAGCGGAAGTTCCGCTCTTCATTTTACTTAGTAAGGGCGTGTTCGACTTTTATACATCGATTCATGATGACAGTATGTCCTTTTTCTTTCAAAAAATTATAGGCTTCTTCATTTTCCACTCCTAGCTGCGCCCAAAAGATATCTGCATCGATTTCTGCAAATTCCTTGGCTATCTCCGGAAGGAACTCTGAACGGCGGAAAACATTGACGATATCGACGTGCCCTTCAATATCTTTCAGGGCTTTTACTGCCTTTACACCCAGCACTTCAGATACAGCAGGGTTTACCGGGATGATTTCATATCCGCTATCCTGCATGGCCTTTGATACCATATAAGAAGTGCGCTCAGGGTTATCAGATAAACCGACGACAGCGATGCGCTTCGATTTTTTCAACATCTTTCCCATTTCTTCCCTGCTTGGATTTTCTATCATTCTTTTCAATCCCCTTTTATAATAAAATGTAATATTTGATTAAAGAGTATTCCTAACAAAAGTATTTTACAGAGAAAAGCTGTTTATTACCATTATTAAGAAAAATCATTATACAAGAAAGAATAAGTTTAGAAAAGGCATGACTCACTTAACTTTCTTATGTTCATACAGACTACCACGTATTGTAACAATTTATACAAGGAGGCATCGTTCATTATATATTTACGAAAATAAGGAAGTCTAAACCTTTTACCGTTCATGAACTTAACGTATATCAAAAGATGTAGGTCCATCAAGGAAAATTCATTTTTTTAGTGGATTTTTTTTGGACAGCCGTACCATTTTGTCACGAAAATGTTACAATAAGAGAAGCTTAACAGGTATTTCAGGGCTGTTTTTAGCTATTTCTACACGTTTATTTTTGAAAAAGGGAACAATCTTCCTTAAACGTGATAAAAAAAGAAGATTTTTCTTAAAGAAAGGGTAATAGAATGCTTACATTTATCACTATACTGGCTGCCTACCTGATCGGTTCGATTCCGTCCGGTTTAATAATCGGTAAAACATTTTACAAAATCGACATCCGGGAGCATGGCAGTAAAAATCTAGGCGGGACAAATACCTTCAGGACACTTGGTGTCAAGGCAGGACTAACCGTTACTATCATGGATATACTTAAGGGTACCCTAGCAACTTACCTGCCGTATATGCTAGGCGTGGAAATGCATTTATTGCTAGCCGGAGTTATTGCGGTAGTCGGTCATATGTTTCCCATTTTTGCAAACTTTCGGGGCGGAAAAGCCGTGGCAACTTCTGCTGGTGTCATTCTTGCTTATGAACCATGGTTTTTTGTCTTTGCCGTCATCATTTTCTTTATATCCTTATACATATCCAAATATGTCTCGCTTTCATCCATGATTGCTTGTCTACTTGCTCTCATCTACAGTTTAGTTTTTCATATTAAAGATTTGCCGCTCATTATTGTAATCAGTTTAATAACGATCTTCATTTTTTACCGGCATCGCGCAAACATCAAGCGGATTATCGATAAAACTGAACCTAAAGTAAAATGGTTATAAGAACATGTGCATTACCATGTGAAGATAGGCCCGTATGCAAGGGCCTATTTTCCATTCTACAATTCATTTGTAAGGCATGCCTCGAAACCTTTTCAGCAGCGCTCCGATTTCCTTGATGATTAACACTTTTCCCTGAATTGTCATTTCCATTTCTGCAATCCATTATATTCCCATTGATGATTCCGATTATTTCATTGAAGGAATTTTCCGTTAATCCAGATTCCTTCTCACCTGCTTGAACCACTTCTTTGACACTTAGGGCAGAATCAACAATATCTTTCATGTATTCATTTGATGATTGCACGATTTCATCTATTTCAGCTATCGACTTTTTAGTCTGTCCAGCAAGTTTCCTGACCTCAATCGAAACAACCGCAAATCCATTACCATGTTCAGCTGCCCGCCTCGATGGCTAAGTTCAATAAAAGGCATCAACAACTCCCTCGACCTGGGGTTCGATTGCCTCTCTAAAATATTGATCAGCTTTAAATCGTATTCCGTTAAATCGATGATATTAACCTGAAGTTTCACCTGTTCACTGCTTACATCCAATATGCCATCTGTTTCATTTGCTTTTTGAAACCAGTGCTTCACTTTTATGAAAACCCATATCCCACTCCCCGGATTTTGTAAATCCCGACAAAGTTAATCCATTATACCTGACAATAAAATATGATTCTTTATACCTGTTTAATTGAAATTAATTCCGGTTACCCTCAAAAAAAGTGATTCTTTCAGTCTATTTATATTTCATTCTGGACTCCACACGATTCTTTTGTCAAGGTAAAAGGGCCTGAGTCATTTCTACATTAACTTCCAAACGAATAAATCGTTTGGAATTCGTTTAGTGGAGAAAGAGTCAAGTAAGGATTGAATAATTGTTAAACAGGGGCTACACTGGAACTAGTTATTACATATCGATAGGAGAAAGTGCCATGAAACCATTGCAAATATCACCGGAAACTGCATTAAAGTTATCCAAGTCACTAAACTTGCCTTTAGAGCAAATCATGCATATGCCTACACCAGTCTTGCTGAAAAAGCTTGCCGAGGCTGAAGCAAAAGAAAAAGGCAATACAAAATAGCTGCAGGAATCTGCAGCTATCATTTTGTAGACAAAAGGGGTTCGGAATTAAAACATTCTGAACCCCTTTTGAAATYCCCTTTGAATTTTCGCCTAAAGTTAAGAGATTGCGGCTCTACGAGCCCACATGTTAGGCCATTTTTGGACCTCGCCATATCCAATTGGCCATCTTCCTTAAATTAATGGCAGCGAAAGTAAGCATCGCCTRCATTGACAATTTTTTAAGTCCCCTTAAAGTAGTCCAACGCATACCATGCTTTTCTTTTGCATCTGCGAATACACGCTCAATCGTTTCTTTACGTTTTGCATATATAGGTTTTACATCTTGATGATGAC